>PHAN01000003.1:147340-301593 GCA_002841695.1 Elusimicrobia bacterium HGW-Elusimicrobia-1
TTTCAGTGCCACCGCCCCCAGCCCCTGTCATTGCGAGCCCCGCCGTCTTTTGGCGGGGCGAAGCAATCTCCCGAATAGGGAAATTGCCACCCAAGTTTTGCATTTGTCGCGATGCCAATAATGCTTTCGCCCGCCGCCTCGCCGCTGCTTTTGTTTTCACTATTCTCTATTCACTATTTACTATTCACTCTCTTTACGCCGCCCCCCTCGAACTCGATTATATGGAATACACAACCACCGCCGCCGCGCAGGCCGCCTACGTGAGCAATTCTTCTGTCACAGCGACGGGCGGAACGATAACAGAAGTCGGCGGTTACAGGATTCATACTTTCACGAGCAACGGAACTTTTACGATGAATGTCTCGACGAATGTCGAGGTGCTTGTTGTGGCCGGCGGTGGTGGCGGTGGAAAGGGGGGCGGTGGTGCAGGAGGTTTGATTTACAATTCTGTATTCTCGGTTACTGCACAAGGTTATTCCGTTACTATTGGTGCTGGTGGTTCCGCTGGTTCTGGTGGTACAGGTGGGTCTGCCGGAGGCAATGGAGGGAACTCAGTTTTTAGTTCTCTTACCGCAATTGGCGGTGGAGGCGGTGGTGCTCACGCCGTTGATAATGCAAGCACAGGTGGTTCGGGTGGTGGTGGTGGCTCCGACGGCAATACTTTTTCTCCTAAGAGTGGAACATCAGGTCAAGGTAATCAAGGCGGAATTGCTATTAGAGCAAGTTATGGCGGTTCTGGCGGCGGTGGTGGTTCTGGCGGTGCAGGGGAAAACGCTACTAACGAAGATAGCGTTCGTGGTCGTGGGGGAAATGGCGGGGTAGGATTGCAATGCAGCATTTCTGGATCAGCAGTTTACTATGCAGGTGGTGGTGGCGGTGGTGTTAATACAAATTCTACTCCTGTAACTGGAGGAGGAATTGGTGGTCTTGGTGGAGGAGGTAACGGTACTTGGAATGATATTGGTTACGGAAGTGCTGCAACCCCAAACACGGGTGGTGGTGGGGGAGGTGGCGATCCAGAAGGCGGGGGGAGCGCCGGCGGCTCCGGCATCGTCATAATAAGATACCCCTCGCCACTTCTGACTTACTCCGAACCCACCATAAAAACCCAAGGTTCCTACGCGATAAAGTCCTCCGCGCCCGTCACCACCTCCCTCAACAAAACCCTCACCAGAATAGTATCCCCGACGATAAACCTCTCCAACTACACACAAATCAAGTTTGACATCCGCTCCACAAGAACCGGAAGCAACATCAAAATAGGGATAAGAGATTCCGGCGGCACGACGACCTATATCACCCCTAACATAACCTCGGCAAATAATTATCAGACGATAGATTGGGATATATCCGCCGTGACCAACGCAAACAAAGATGTCATAGATAGAATAATAATAGAAATCGTCAATGCCGATGCCTCAAATACTTTTTATATCGATAATCTTTTCGCTCCCACAATACCGCCAAATGCACCGACGCCCAATCGCGCATTCTCCCCGTCTCCCGCCTCGATAGAATGGTGGTGGCAGGACAACTCATCAGGTGCATCACAGGAAGACGAGTTCAGGGTTTATTCTTCGACGGGAGGTTTGCTTTCTACGCGTACCGCCGACACGACTTTCTGGATAGAAACCGGACTTAAGCGCAACAAGGAATACGCTCGTTACATTCAAGCGTATAACACCGCCGGCTCATCCAACTCCGCGACGATAATCTGGCGCACAAAGCCCGGCGCGTTCCAGGCGAAGTCGGCGCAAAGCGAGCCGACGAGAACCGGCGCAAACGCATTCGGTTTCGTCGGAGACGCCGTCTGGGATTGGAACGTTCCCGTAAAATCCGGCTCGGCTCTTACGATAACCGCATACATCCGTTACAATTCAGAATACGGCGGCTCGGCGACAAAACCGAAACTCACGCTTTCGGGCGGGGGCATTTCTCCGACGAGCGCATCGGCGACATCATCCGCCGAGAATGCCTGGGAACTCTTGACGATAAACCCCGGAACGCCGTCACAAAATGCCATACTCACACTTAAAGCGGAAGGTTTCTCGACGAATCCCGGGGCTAAGTTTTATATCGACGATATCTCGATAAGCCAATAGCCCTCGACAAACTATCCAGTCGTTACTTTTTTTACCGAGCCATTCACGACTCACATTTTTTCACCCCGAATGAAAGCCATTATACCTATTGACCATAGGCAAAAACATACCCGTTCGGCCTATTGTCGTCCGGCATTCTCAAATCGTAGAATACCGTCGTGCAAAGAAGAATAACTCCCAGGGTCGCTCTGCTTGCTCCCGTGATTTTCAGGCCGCACAACTCCGGCGAATCATGGGGGCGTTTCCGCGACATTTCTGTGGCCGGAGCGAAACTCGTCACGAGATGTCCGTTGACGGCCGGCGAAACGATAATATTCGACGCGACGCTCTCCGGCGGCAACGTCATAACCTCGGTTCCCGCCGAAGTCGTATGGACCATGCGCGACGGCGTTTATGTCGTCTGCGGTCTTGCGATTTCCGACGAGGCGGCATCCGGCGTCATCTTCAAAAGTTTGAAAGCGATTCTGGCCGCGCAGAAAGAAGCGCACATCGTGAGAATAGAGAAACTCCGCGCCCAACCCGCATTTTCCATCGCGTAATTCATACCTCCCCGGCACTTCATCCGACGATAAAATTACGCTTCAAGACCGCAACCCGTTATGAAAAAAGTTCTTGTGATAGACGACACCGAAGAGACGCGCGAACTTCTGTATCTTGGCATAATACATATCGGCGCGCGGCCGCTTCTGGCCGCCGACGGCAGAGAAGGGCTGGAACTCGCGCAAAAGGAAAACCCCGACCTCGTCATAACGGACATGGTTATGCCCGTGCAGGACGGTTTTACGACGCTGACCCGTCTTAAAACGACGCCCGGACTTTCCGGCATACCGGTCATTGTGATAACGAGCAAAAGTATAATGGAAACTTTCATCGCGAAAAATCCGGCGATAAAAATCGAGGCGTTTTTTGAGAAACCTTTCGAGGTGTACGTGTTGATGGACAAAATCAGGGAGTTGCTGAAAATATGACGTTTCCGACGAAGTTTTTGTTTGTGATATTCGCGGCGGCCTGTTTTTTGGTTTGCGCCGCGCCCTCCGCCAAGGCGGAATCCGACGTGGCGACCGAGACGATGTTTCTAACCGGTGTCGGCAGGTTTTTGGAGGGGGACACTACTTCGGCGCTTTCTCTGCTTGAAATCGTGGTCGACAGAAATCCCGCCGACGCCGACAAGAAAAGTTTTTATGTCAAAGTCGCCCTTGAACGCGTGTCGTCTTTGGCCGCATCGGGCGACTATTCGGGGGCTCTTGCGGCCGCCGCCGATACGATGCGCCGCGCGCCCGACGACAAAAGGGTGTCCGAGATTCACGGACGACTCAAAAATATGGCCGCCGCGAGTGAAAAACTTGCCGTCCCGCGTGACGAAACAACTTCCAAGTCCGGAGGCGGGGCCACAGCCGCCAAGCCGTCGCCCGACGGAAAAACGCCGGGCGCGCGCGGCAAAACAATTTTACCGGCGACACGTCCGCCCGGGCGCGCGGCGGCTGCAGCTCTGCCCGCTGCCGTTACGAGCGTGCCGAAGATTCTCGCGCTTGCCGCCGAAGCCATGAAAAAAGGCGAGTTCGCGCGCGCGGAACATTTGGCCGAAGCCGCGCTGATTCAGAAACCCGGTGACAAGACCGCGACCGAAATCGCAAAAAAGGCCTCGACCGCCCTCGCCCGCGCGCGGGAGGAATTCCAAATCGAACGCGAACGGCTTATAACGTCGCTGATGTCGGTTATAGCAGACCTCAACAAAGAAAACGCCGCGCTTCTGCGCGACTATATGAAGATGAGCGCCGAATCCGCCGTATCGTCCGCCGCGGCGGCTGCCGCGCAAACGAGTCGCCAAGAAAATAAAACGGCGGGTCGGGGCGATTTTTACGTCGGAGCGGCGGCGGCATCCGCGATAGCGTTGCTTTTTGCCGTATTTGCCGTCGGCAGATTCCGTAGCGGCGGTTCGGATGCGCGTCGAGAGGCCGATACTTCGCGCCGGCAAGAACCCCGCGGCGCGATGGCGGCAATAAATCCCGACGCTCTTGAGTTTCTTTCCGAAGACGACGAAGCCGCGCGCGCTTTTGCCGTCGCGCAGAAAGACATCGCCGCAGGCGGGCCGTCGGCCGATCCGGAGACCTTCGAAAAACTATCGGGCTTTCTTGCCTCGACGAACAGGGCTGTCAGGCTGAAGGCCTTCCGGCTTATGCTCTCGATTTTTCCGGCGCTACGCGCGTTCAGGGCGCTTCCGTCCGCGATGAGTCGCGACGCCGTCGAAATGGCTTCGGTTCTAAGAATGATGTCGGAGGTCAATCTTTCGGCTATCGGCTCCGGCGAAACCGACGCTCTTTCGACGGCGTTATTCAATTATCTCGACCACAAAGACGTCGCCGTGAGGATCCCGACGATGAAGATTCTAAGAACCATCACCGAGACGTCGCCCGCCTCGCAGTTGCTTAAAAACGTCATAAGCGCCCGCCTTAAAGTCGCCGCGTTCGCCACAGAAACCATAATCCGATGACGAAAGAAGCGGCGCGCGCACTGCCAGAGCATCCAGCCGGTTGCACCGGTGACGGCATCTTCCCATCGTAACAACTTCGTAACAATTATTTTGTATAAATATACTCGGATGTCATTGCGAGCCCCCGATTTATCGGGGGCGTGGCAATCTCGTTTTTTGGTTTGTCATTCCCGAATGTTGTTATCGGGAATCCATGCTTTTCAATATGTTGTAAAAATTTCTGGATTCCCGTTTACACGGGAATGACGACTTCTCTAAGATCCTCGCAATGACAATAAGCGGGTGTTTTGCGCCAAAACGCGAGCCAATCCGCCCCCCGAAGAGGTCCTAAAATGAAACACGCTCCTTATCTATCTATCTATCTATCTATCTATCTATCTGCTGTCTTTATGAGATAGTCCGTAGCCGAACCTGAACACCCGAGGAAATCCAAAACTTCGGGGTTTTTATTTTCAAAGAGATTATCAATCAGCCGTGCCGCCTCTGCCCTTGTCTTTTTCTTTTTACTTTTCATCCTTCCCGCTTCCAGACTTTCCGCCGCGCCTCTTGAAATCGACTACATGGAATACAACACGGATGCAAATGCTCAAAGCGCCTATGTGAGCAATTCTTCCGTTACAGCAACGGGCGGAACGATAACCGAGGTCGGCGGTTACAGGATTCATACTTTTACCGCTTCGGGAACTTTTACGATGAATGTCTCCACGAATGTTGAGGTTCTTGTTGTTGCTGGCGGTGGTGGTGCCGGCGCTATGTATCAGGGAAGTGGTGGAGGTGCTGGAGGTTTGATTTACAATTCTGCTTATTCCGCATCAGGAAATATTACTGTAACTGTTGGTGGTGGAGGCGCTGGTTCAACAGCACAAACTGAAAATCAAACTAACGGAAATAATTCAGTATTTGGAACCTTGACTGCCATAGGTGGTGGTAGAGGTAGTTCAGAAAACACAGCTCCCTATGTTGGTGGTAGCGGAGGAGGAGGTTCACACTACTACAACTATACTGGAGCAGCAGGAACTGCTGGTCAAGGAAACGCCGGTGGTACTGTTACAGGTTATAATCTAAATCCGTTTAGTTCCGCTGGCGGAGGTGGCGCAGGCGGGGTTGGGTCAAATGTTGCGGTAGATGCAGCAACACCAGGGGCTGGTGGTACTGGGGCTCTGTATTCAATTTCAGGTTCTCCTATAACTTACGCTGGAGGTGGAGCTGGTTCCAATAGAAATAGTGTTGTGGCTTCTGGTGGCAGTGGTGGCGGGGGCAATTCGCATCAAAACGGCAGTCCAAATACCGGTGGCGGTGGTGGTGGCGGGAATGGCACTAATAGCGGTGGAAATGGCGGCTCCGGCATCGTCATAATAAGATATTCTTCTGCAACCGTCCTACAATCATACTCCGAATCCACCCTCAAAACCCAGGGATCATATTCGCTAAAAGGCAGCGCGGGAATCACTACATCACTAAATAAAACCCTCACCAGAACAGTTTCTCCGACGATAAACCTCTCCGATTACACACAAATCAAATTCGACATCCGTTCGACAAGAACCGGAAGCAACATCAAAATCGGCATCAGAGATTCCGGCGGTACGACGACTTACATCACACCAAACATAACTTCGGCTAACGTGTATCAGACGGTGGATTGGGACATCTCAGCCGTGAGCAACGCGAACAAAGACGCGATAGTATATTGACAATCTTTTCGCGCCCAACATCGCGCCGCTCGCACCGACAATAAACCGCGTCGCCGCACTTTCCAACACCTCAATAGAATGGGGTTGGACGGACAACTCATCCGGCGCATCACAGGAAGACGAGTTCAGGGTTTACACGTCGACGGGCGGCCTGCTTTCTACGCGCACCGCCGACACGACTTTCTGGATAGAAACGGGTCTGAAGCGCAACAAAGAATACTCCCGATACGTTCAAGCGTATAACACCGCCGGCTCATCCAACTCCGCAACAATATCCTGGCGCACGAAGCCCGGCGCGTTTCAATCGAAATCCGCTCAAGGCCAACCCACGAGAACCGGCGCCAACGCCTTCGGGTTCGTCGGAGATGCTGTTTGGGATTGGGATGTCCCCGTAAAATCAGGTTCTGCTCTAATCATCACCGCATACCTCCGTTACAATTCAGAATACGGCGGCTCGACCACAAAACCGAAGCTCACCTTATCAGGAAAAGGCATTTCACCGACGAGCATATCGGCGACATCATCCGCCGAGAACGTCTGGGAACTTTTGACGCTCAACCCCGGCACGCCGTCGCAAAACGCCACACTCACACTTCGCGCCGAAGGATTCTCGACGAATCCGGGGGCCAGATTTTATATCGACGATATAAATATCAGCCAGTAGATTTTTCGCCGTAACAACTTCGTAACAATTATTTTGTATAAATGACATAAGAAATTAGTATCATTGTCATGCTGAGTGAAACGAAGCATCTCGTTTTTCAAGCGCGGACAAATGAGACCCTTCGCTTCGCTCAGGGTGACAACGCCCCTGATTGTGTGCCCGTAATGACATACAAAGATGACCTAATATGAAAACGCTCCTTATCTATCTATCTATCTATCTATCTATCTATCTGCTGTCTATCTTTTACGCCGCCCCCGCTTCAAATCTCTAAAACCCCGCTGCCCCTCTCGTAAAACCCTTAATCAGCTGCTCCCAAATCGCTATAGTTTCAATTGTAACGACCTTTCCCGCCTCTTTGGGCGGGTTTTCGGACGATTCTATACATCCGCCTATCCCCGCCTCGCCGCCATCGTATTTTTCTCTTTATTCGCTACGCTCGTTCCATCCCGTCTTGCCGCTCTTCCTCCCGCTTGGCCCGCCGGTTCTTATGGTGTCTGTGACGGCACGGGAACCGCCGGTGTGGATTTACTGTATCAATACGCATCCACAAACACAGGCGCGGGATTTATTAAGTCAAACTGGGTTACCGTGGAGGGCGCGACTTCATACAAAATAAAAATAACATCCGGCCCGACGATAACACTTGTTGACTGGACGAACATCGGAAACGTCACAAGCACTTCTACGGCCATCTCCGGACACGCCCTTGCGGGCGCGTGGCTGACGCCTGCCGTGACTTACTATGTCCACATAACGCCTGTCAACGCCGATGGCGACGGCCCCGTCGGAACATCGAACGGCGTTCAGATTGCGGAAAAAGAAATATGGGACGGTGTGTCAGTCAGCGGCATAAGAAACGAAACATCGGGCGGTTACTACACCGCGATGTGGTCGGGCGGCCCGGCGCTGAACACGTTTTACGGAAACCACTTTTTTGAAACGATAAATATACTTGCTAACACCACCTGCTACGTGCAGGGATTCGGGCGAGTTGAAAGCGTTCCTGCCGGAATTTCCTCGGCGGATTCAAAAGTGACAAATCCCAAGGACGGCTGGCTGGGTATTCACGCGAACAACATTACAGTAAGCGGTTACATCACCGCGAGCGGTCGGGGGTATGGTGGCGGGGGTGGAGGCGGACAGGCATATCAATCAGGTACAGGGTACGGTGGCGTGGGCGGTAGCAATGGTTTAGGCGGGGCTGGGGGAGATGGTGCCTCAACTGGCGGTGGCGGTGGTTCACCTGGAGGTAGCGGCGGAACTGGAGCAGGCGTTGCAGGTAATGGTTTTGGCGGCGGCGCGGGTAATATTTTCGGTGGAGGTGGCGGAGGCGCAAGGCAGGGCAGTGGTGGTGCGGGCGGCGCGGCGGGTTCCGGCACAGGAACATATTTTGGTAACGGTGCGGCGGGTAGTGTTAGTAATTTCAGCGGCGTTGGAAATAATTATCGTCGTATCGGAAATGCCAATGGTGGTGCCGGAGAATTGATGATAGGCGGTGGTGGCGGTGGTGCAGGTGATACTACTGCCACTGCTTATCCAGGTGGAGGCGGCGGTGGGGGCTATGGCGCTGGCGGTGGTGGAGCGGCATATGGTACCAGCGGAGGAACTGGCGGAGGTGGAGGCGGTGGCTCTGGTGGTTCAACTGGTAGCAATGGAACTCCAACATCCGCAGGTGCTGGTGCCACCGGTTGCGGAGCATACGCCGGTGGTGGTGGTGCGGCGAATAATACGCCTCCCGGGAATGGTGGGGATGCTATCGTCGGAGGTTACAGGAGTGCTGCTGGAAACGGCGACTCAACAACTGGAAAAGAATTATATTTAGGTTCAGGCGGGGGCGGGGGTGGAGGGGCAGGAAAATCTTCCGATGGTCTTGGTGCTGCCGGTGCTGGTGCTGGTGGAGCATCGGGGAGTGGTTTTATAAGGTTGGTTGCGTATTCAACTATTACGGTAAATTCATCGGCATGGCTTTTGGCAAATGGTATGGCGGGCGGTGGCGGGGGAGATCCCCACGAACCAACCAGCACTTATGGGGGATATGGTGGTCGAGGTGGTACTGGCGCCGGCGGAGCAGTCCTTCTCGACGGAAAATGGATAACAAACAACGCCACCGGCGTAAACTTTTCTGCCCGAGGCGGAAACAACCAGACCTCAAACGGCGGAACTATTAAAGTTTTTGCAGTGAATACTTTTGCCGGTTCAGACCCGACAGCCGGCAACTATGGCCGACTCTACAAAAACGTTTTACCCTCAACATCAACTGTCCGCGACGGCGCGGGCGCAGACATCAATTTCTCGACGATAACAAGCTGCCTCCAAGCCAACTGGGATGCCGCCGCAATCAGAACCGCAGGCCGCACACTCAACCGCTACGAATTCAAAATCGGCCATACGCCTTTTGGAAACGAAGTCCTCGGATGGACAAGCGCGGGAACCGCGACCTCGACGACATCATATAGAACGCTCAATTATGGCCGAAGATATTTTGTTTCCGTCAGGGCTTTTGATGACACGGGATTTGCCGGAGAAGAAGCGACATCAAACGGCGTACTTATTGTGGATACATCATCTCCGACAGTAACCATATCGTCTTTTTCAGCATTATCCCAAACACAAATAAAAATATATTTCACCGCCACCGACGAAGGAAGCGGCCTTGCGGACACGAACCCGTATTTTGTGGAAATATCACCCAACGCCGATATGGGCGGCGCGAACAACTCCGGCTGGATTTCCCAAACTGACCATACTTTCTCGTCGCTGAAAAGAAACGGACGCTATTATTTTCGCGTAAAAGCCAAAGACAAAGCGGATAATATCGGCACATCGACAATAACCGATTGGCGCGCAAAACCGGGCACACATCAAGAGAATATGACGGTAAGAACCGGCGCCAATGCTTTCGGCTTTGTCGGAGACGCATTATGGGACTGGGATGTTCCCGTCAAAAGTGGCTCCGCGCTTATTATCACCGCGTACATCCGCTACAATACCGAATATGGAGGTTCTGCGACAAAACCGAAACTCACGCTTTCAGGTGTCGGCATTTCGCCGACGAGTATCTCCGCCACCGGCACCGCCGAAAACGCTTGGGAACTTTTAACGATAAACGCCGGCACACCGTCGCAAAACGCTACGCTAACTCTCCGTGCCGAGGGATTTTCTACCAGCCCCGGGGCTAAATTTTATATTGACGACATAAACGTATCGCAGTAGGGACAGGTCGCGACCTGTCCCTACGAAAATCCGCCGTAACAACTTCGTAACAATTATTTTGTATAAATATGTTCTGGTGTCATTGCGAGGAGTCAAGGGCTTGCCCTTGATGACGAAGCAATCTCGCTGTTGTAAGATTGCTTCCTCGCTGCGCTCCTCGCAATGACAATAAGCGGATATTACGCGCTAAAAAGCGAGTCAAACCGCCCCCAAAAGAGGCCCAAAATGAAACACGCTCCTTATCTATCTATCTATCTATCTATCTATCTATCTGCTGTCTATTATTAAACCCCTCCGAAGCTTTTAGCGCAACCCAAATAACCCACACATCCAAAACCGACTGGCAAAACGGCGTCTTAGTAAACGCCACCTGGTATCCTGAAACCCAATTACAACTTGACTGGCAGGGTTCGACATTTACCACCCCCGGTCATTCGCCATCTGAGTTGTGGCTTGCCGGCTGGAAATACCGAAGAAAAATTACGATAAACAATTCTCTTGCTTACGGGCTTTCGGATTATCAAGTTTGGATTCCAACGAGCGCGTTTGGCGCAAACTGGACTGCGATTCGCTCGTCCGCCCAACCCACAATGGCCGATTTCAGGTTTACACCGTCGACGGCGACAACAACGATTCCGTACTGGATAGACCCCGACACCACCACCGCCAACTGCAGAGGTTTTTGGGTGAAAATCTCCACGCTACCCGCCACTTCAGGAACTACGGTTTATATGTATTATGGCAATCCCAGTGCCGCTACAGGGAGTAATATGTTAAACACAGGAATTTTCTTTGATGATTTTAGTCAATCAAGTATTGACGCAAATAAGTGGGCAAGAACTGATTCGGGCGGTTCATATGCCATAGAAAGCGGCAAGTTATCGCTTACCGATAGCAGTACTGCCGGCTCTACTGAAAAATGGTCAACGATTTTATCTTTTTCCGACCCGCTGATAATTGAATTGGATGCTTCCAGCGAGGAATCTCAGAGTGTGAACTATAGACAGAATATGATGGTTGAGTTTATTGGTGGTAAGGCACAACATATAAAACACCTCGCTGGCGGCACTCACGGTTGGAGTATAAATGGTAATAGTGCTAATGGAGACGCTATTGCTCAATCACAGTCATATCGTATGAAAATCATATATTCTGCCGGTACGTGTACTCTATATGTTGGTGGCACACAAAAATCCCAAAACACTTACACGAGCGGCTCATCCTCGGTTTCATTGTTTGCTGTTTTACCAGATGCGTCCGGTTGGGACATAAGTCATAATCATTATGATAATATCCTCATCCGCAGATACGCAGCAACGGAGCCAACGATAAGTTCGGTCAGCAGCGAAGAATGCCCATTTTTCTCGACGGGAACATATCGCTCGGCGGTAATAGACACCGCCTCAAAAGTCGTTGTATCAAGCGTCTCGTGGAACCCCGCCGCGCAACCCTCCGGCGCAAACCTTGCCGTGGGAGTGCGCGTATCGTCTTACCCGTTCTCGATAAACTCATCAACCCCGTCTTGGCTCACAGTATCAAACGGCCAAACACTCAACTGGCATGGCCGTTACATTCAATATCAAAGCACATTTACGACGACGAATTCGACGACGACCCCGCGCCTTGAAGACATAGGCATTACTTATCGCGTAAAACCCTGGCAGGAAAAATCGATAACACGAACTTCCCCCAATGCTTTTGGCTTCGGCGGGGGAGAAATCTGGGATTGGGACGTTCCGGTAAAATCAGGTTCTGCTCTGACGATTACCGCCTACATCCGCTACAACACCGAATACGGCGGCTCTGCCACAAAACCGAAACTCACACTATCAGGAAAAGGCATTTCCCCGACGAGTGTTTCTGCAACCGTCGCGGCGGAGAACGCTTGGGAATTCTTGACAATAAACGCCGGAACTCCCTCGCAAAACGCTACGCTCACCCTTCGTGCCGAAGGATTCTCGACGAATCCCGCCGCGAAGTTTTATGTTGATGATATTTCGGTGAGTCAGTAGTCGGCGGCAAAAGTCTTTTAAACTCTCCCGTTCGTTTAACAAAATCAAAATATCTCATCGCCGGGCATTTATTAAAAAGTCAACTCTCCCACGCTATTACAAACCATCCAAAAAAAATGTTATAATTACCGCAAGTCACGTTGTCTCGAAAAATGGTGCGCGGCATCTTCCGTCGCATAAGCTGTTGTTTCTCGTTCTTTGAAAATGTCGCGCAATGGACGCTACAGGGCTACGGTGTGATGGAAATTCCAGGGTTACGATTTAACCCCGTTAAAGCCGCGCGTTTGCGCGGGGATATTGTGTTGAAATCTCTTAATGATTCAGGCGGCATTATCCGATGAGAAAATGCCTCGCGTATCGCGATTTCGCGGCAAGAAGTAGCCACTTTTGGGTCACCACGAATTTTATGTCGTTTCGTCTCAAAAAAAATGACCAAAAGGAAACTCCCGGTCACTTTTTGGTCACTTTGGTATGTTCGGCGCCCCGCGAAGGGAAAAATGCGGCTCGGAAAAAGCACTGATTTTTTAAAGCGATTTGACATATCTGGAGAGGTCGCCTAGTGGTTTAGGGCGGCGGTTTGCTAAACAAGGCGAAGAAAAAAAACCTCCGACGGAAAATCCTCCCTCCGACGGAAAAACACCAACCGAGACTTAACCAATATTAACGTTTTTTACCTCTTTGTTGCGGCTACCCGACACCCTTTCGACACCCCTAAATTTATTTTTCGCGGTCATTTTCGGGGCGGCGATACACTTTTTTGCGGCGGCCGCCCGGCGCTGTGAAAATCCGCCGTGCGGTTTAAAATTTTGTCCTTAGCGTTCATTTCTAATCTTTCGAACAAGTCGCCATTCCTTTCCTAAGTCATACCGATATGTGTTTTTCATCTTGACCCAGTTGGAATAAAGTGAGATTTTGGTTATAATGCAATAATAAGGGGTAAGCGTCGAAAAAATAGAAGGGAGAAGATGTGTCGTCGGAACATATAATAATGAAATTATAGTAAAACGCATTGTTGGTATGCGGAGGGATGATATGGCAATTTTGGAAGTTTTGCGGTCAACAAATTTTGGTCAGCGTGTGGCAGAGGAAGAAGTCGACAGCCTTGCCCAATATTTCGTTGAAACAGACCACTGGCGACGACTCTTTTCCGACGAGGTTGATGTCATTTATGGACCGAAAGGAGCGGGAAAAAGCGCTCTTTATTCCTTGCTCGTAGGACGAAAAACTAATCTTTTTGACCGTAGGATTCTTATAACAGTAGCAGAAAATCCTCGTGGAGCCACGGCATTTCGAGCATTAGAGGCCGATCCTCCGGCATCGGAGCGTGAGTTTATTGCGTTATGGAAGCTCTATATGGCATGCCTTGTGTCTGTAACGCTCGACGACTATGGTTTCGCTGGTGACCAAGCCAAGGAACTGCGAGAGCATTTGCGGGCAAATGGTCTTTTGGCCACAAATAATCTGCAAAGGATTCTTATATCTGCCTTTGGTTACGTTAAAAGGTTGTTACGCCCAACAGCTGTGGAAAGCTCGCATTGCCTCGATACAGTTAGTCAGACGTCGACAATAACAACTAAGATCATTTTTGGTGAGCCATCTGCTGAACAATCTGCGAAGGGAATGGTCTCTCTTGATCATTTACTTACGTTGGGCGATAAAGCGCTCGCTGATGCCGGATATAAACTATGGGTATTACTTGATAGGTTAGATGTTGCATTCGCAGACTCGCCCGATCTCGAACAGAATGCGTTGCGAGCACTCTTTCATGTCTATCTTGATCTTCAGGTGCTACGTAATTTGCGGATAAAAATCTTCCTTCGAACAGATATTTGGCGACATATAACCACCACAGGATTTAGGGAGGCTAGCCATATTACACGTCACCTGACCATAGAATGGAACAGGGCATCAATGCTAAATCTAATTATTAGACGAGCAACACAAAACACTACAATTTTAGGACACTACCGCGAAAATAAAGATGATGTGCTTAGTTCAACCAGTAAACAAGAGGAATTTTTCTATCGCTTATTTCCACTCCAAGTAGAAGCTGGTTCGAGAAAATCTAATACCCTTGACTGGATACTCGGACGAACTTGTGATGCTTCAAAACAGACGGCTCCGAGAGAAGTTATTCATCTGTTGAATGCGCTCCGCGATGCCCAGGTGCGTAAAATGGAAATTGGAGAATCTGAACCAGAAGAAGGGCATCTATTTTCACGTGCAATTTTTAAGGGTGCACTATCAGAAGTTTCTAAGACGCGACTAGAACAAACTCTTTATGCGGAATATCCGGCAATGCGAGTATATATAGAAAAATTACGCAATGAAAACACACAATACTCGGTTGTTTCGCTCGCACGGATTTGGAATGCTTCGCATGACGCGGCGATGGAAATCGCACGTGAACTATGCACCATTGGTTTCTTTGAAGAGCGATATGATAAGAATGGGGCAATATTTTGGGTTCCGATGCTTTACCGTGCCGCACTCGATCTTGTGCAAGGAGCATCAGAATAATAAAGTTAGTTCGTTAACATTTACACATAGCAGAATGTTCCGATAGTTTTGATCCTGCTGTTGGGTGGTGGAGCAAATCCTACTTTGGAATAAAGCGTAATTAAAGTGGGGGAGGATATATGCCTCAAAAAAGAGGGTCTGTTGGTGCCAAATTTAGATTTCAGGTGGCCAGTGCTTACGAACGTGCCAAGAAAAGTTCGGACGGCGAATGGTATTGCACTAAATGTAATATACCCGCCTCGACGGAACATAATAATAAAGAGTGCCATCGCTGTAGCGATTGGGGCAGTTGTGAGCGTGACTGTACTTTAAGTAAGGTTTATTGTGAAAAATGTAAAACAGAGAAAATAATTTGATAATACTAGTTCTCCCCCCGAGATGAATACTTTTGTGGGGCGCAGTATATATAACTTTTAAGGAGGAAATTATATGGCAAAAATCTCAAGGGAACCGGCTCCGGGAGTTAGTGAACAAGAAAGAAAAGAAAGGTTAGAAAGCACGCGTTATTATACTAGAGATAATAAATCTGCCAAAATGTTGACTCTTGTGCATAAGCGTAGGAAAAAGAAAAAATAATTTCTTGAAATTAGCTTACATCTTTAATTTAGATTTAATTCGAGTAGGCCTATAGTCCATTCGCGTCGGTCATATAGGTTATATAAACAATTCATTTTTCTAACCGACCAGCTTTGATTGCCCCGCCCCGAAAATGTATACTCTATCCGTCAATAAACCAAGCACAATATGACCAAAGTAAAACCTTTCGTTAAATGGGCCGGAGGAAAGACGCAACTGCTGGACGAGCTTGCGGATCGGCTGCCTTCCTCGGTAAAAGAATCCGGCGTTATAGACAATTATATAGAACCCTTCGTCGGCGGCGGGGCGTTTTTCTTCTATTTGAAGGCGCGCTATGATATAAAAAACGCGGTACTTATTGACAACAATACCGACCTGATAAATGCCTACAAAATAGTAAAAAACAATTCCCGCGAACTCATTAAGCGGCTTGCCACGCTTCAAAAATCATATCTCAAAAAAACGTCGGCAGAAAGGGAACGGTTTTTCTACAAGATGCGCGATGAATATAACCGCGCCCGTGGAAAACGTGTGTCTTCCGTCTCCGATCGAGTAAACCGTGCCGCGCTGTTGATTGCCCTCAATAAAACTTGTTTCAACGGATTATATCGTCAGAACAGCAAAGGTAAGTTTAATGTCCCTCATGGCAGATATAAAAATCCCAGAATCCTCGACGAAGAAAACTTGCTCGCCGTTTCCCGCGCATTAAAAGGCGTTAAACTTATCCGTGGTGATTTTGAGCGCGCCCGCGGTTATGCCCGCCGCGACACGCTGATATACTTCGACCCGCCGTACAGACCGCTGAACGCCACTTCCAGCTTTACCGCCTATACCAAAGATGGTTTTTCCGACGATGACCAACGCCGCCTCGCCAAGCTCTGCCGCGACTTGTCGGATCTCGACGCGTCCCTGATACTCAGCAACTCCGACCCGGGCAACGAAAACGCCCGCGACCGCTTCTTCCACAAAATATATGACGGTTTTAATATCTCCCGCGTCGAGGCGAGTCGTATGCTCAACTGTGACGGCGCCAGACGGGGCCACATAAGCGAACTTCTAATCAGCAATTTCTGAGTTTGCCCGACGATGAAATATCACCCGATATACCAAGAGCGCCTCTCCTGCAAAGACCCTTCCGAAGTTTTCGATTACATTATACGCACATTGAAAGAATCCATCACCCGATGGGACTACTTCGTTAACTGGGCCAAAGTTTTCAAGAATATCAAAGACATCGAAATAGATTTGAATATTCTCAATTATCTCGTCGGAAAAGAGAATATAAAAGCCGAACTCGCCGTGCTGCTTAAAAAACATCCTTCACTCGTAAAATTGATACCGATACTGGTTGCTTCGCGCGAAAACGATTTCAAGATTTTGAACAAATACGGCTACGGAAAGTTTGAGTATGCGGATTTTTCTTTTTCGTCGGGCGCTACCATAAGTCAGCAAGACATTGATAAGGCCGTCGAGTTCGCTGATAAAACCGGATTTCTTGAGCTTTTATCGTCGAAACGGCTGAAAAATATCGTGGATTATGTTATCGGTGTCGAGGTCGGGCTGGATTCTAACGGAAGAAAGAACCGCACCGGCACCATGATGGAGAGCATCGTCGAGTTTTTTGTCGCGGATATTTGTAAACGCAATGGATTCGACTATCTCAAACAGGCCGATGCCGCAAGTGTCAAGAAAAAGTGGGGGTTGCATCTTACCGTCGATAAATCCTCACGAAAAATTGATTTTGCCGCGCGCGCCGGAAAGAAGTTGTATCTTATCGAGACGAATTTTTACGGGGGTGGCGGTTCAAAACTCAAATCCACGGCAGGTGAATACAAAACCATGTTCGAGCATTGGAAGAATGACGGCCACGGCTTTGTCTGGATTACCGACGGTATTGGCTGGTCGTCCACGGCGCGGCCTTTGCGCGAAACTTTTGACAAAATAGACCATCTGCTCAATCTTGAGATGGTCTCCAAAGGCGTATTGGAAGATATTCTTGCAAAAAAAATCTAAAAAGCGATTGGGGGGCAAGATGAATGATGTGGGGGGTGTTGGCACTCTCGAAAACTTCGAGTTGGAAACGACTACGGTCTGGTCTTTCCCGAAGCGTGGTGCGTGGGCCACGCACGGCAAAAACGCCGCTTTCCGGGGTAATTGGGCGCCTCAGGTGGTGCGCAATTTGATAGTGCGCTACACCAAGCCCGGCGATTTGGTTTTGGATCAGATGTGTGGCAGCGGCACGACGCTGATAGAGTGCAAACTTTTGGGTCGCCGCGCAATCGGTATTGACATAAATCCCAAAATGGTGCGGCTTGCGAGGGAAAATCTTGACTTCAAAAGCTCCGCTCGACAGGCGCCGGTATCGGTCAGATTAGGCGATGCGCGCCATTTGAGCGGAATCCCCGACGGTAGCATTGATTTTATAGCCACCCATCCGCCGTACGTAGACATTATCAAATATAGTGACGGGAAAATAAAATCCGACCTCTCTAATATTCACAAACTTAAAGATTTTTGTGACGAGATAAAGAAAGTTGCCGACGAGTGCCGTCGCGTGCTCAAACCGGGCAAGCGTTGCGCCATTCTTGTAGGCGATACGAGAAGGCATGGCTATTATCAACCGCTCGCTTTCGGCGTGATGAAAGCGTTTCTCGACTCAGGATTCAAACTCAAGGAAGACATAATCAAACGCCAATGGAACTGCAAGGCCACGCCTCTTTGGGCAACTTTGTCGAAAAAATATAATTTCCATTTGATTATGCACGAGCATTTGTTTGTGTTTGATAAATAATTCCTAAATTTTACGGGAGAACATATGGCCATAAAAAAACTGGTTGCTGGTTTACCTACATTTGACGGATTAATGCGTCCGGTAGTTAAAGCTCTTATTTCTTTAGGTGGTTCAGGTACCATTGAGGAGATTGATGGAAAGGTTGCCGAACTTGAAAAGATAGATGAAGAGATATTGAAGGTACCTCACACTAAAGATGGTGCGACGACTGAAGTTGAATATAGGTTAGCTTGGGCAAGAACATATCTAAAAAAATGTGGCATACTTAATAATTCCGAACGTGGAGTGTGGGCGCTTGCGAGACCTGATATAGATCCGGAAAGTATTAAACCTAACGAAATAGTTAGAATATGCAGAGAGAATTATTTAAAAAAGGTCAGTGAAATAAAGGGTAAAGAAAGTTCTGATGTGGATGTTGTCTCAGAAGATGAATCGCAAAAATGGAAGCAAGAGCTCCTTGATGTTTTGTTGGCAATTTCACCTGCATCATTTGAAAGATTGGCGCAAAGAATGCTTAGGGAAAGCGGGTTCATTCAAGTGGAAGTTACAGGTCGTACCGGTGACGGTGGTATAGATGGCAAGGGAATAATTCGTATAAGCGGACTATTGAGTTTCCATGTTATATTTCAATGTAAGCGTTACAAGGGGGTTGTCAGCCCGAGCCAAATAAGGGATTTCCGAGGGGCTATGACGGGGCGGGCGGATAAAGGGTTATTTATTACAACAGGTTCATTTACACGTGAAGCTATCAAAGAGGCGACCCGTGATGGCGCGCCGCCGATCGATTTGATTGATGGTGAAAAACTTTGCGACAAGCTGAGGGAACTAAAATTAGGCATTAACACAAAACTTATGGAAGAGGTTATTATTAACGGGGAATGGTTTAAAAGTTTGTAGGTGATCTCACGCGGTTTGCCACACCCGAAATATTGCTACGTTTCATAAGATGTTTATCAAAGGAGTCCCCCAAATGACCACCCAACCCGTCGCGCCCCGTCTTGCCGACCTCGTAGAATATCAGTCAAACGCCGTCGTCAGTAAAACGTTAATCGAAAAGAAAACCGGCACGGTAACGCTTTTCGCCTTCGACAAAGGTCAGGGCTTGAGCGAACACACAGCGCCCTTCGATGCAATGGTCTGCGTGCTCGACGGAGCCGTCGAAATAACCATCTCCGGCAAACCCATCACCGTCAAGCAGGGCGAAATGATAATCATGCCCGCCAACGAATCGCACGCGCTAAAAGGCGTCGAACGATTTAAGATGATGTTGACGATGATAAGGTCGTAAAAATGTATACTGCTGGAGTATCGCTGATACCATAAAAGAGGGACAGCATGAGAGCGTTAAAGCTTTCAACGATAAACAGCTGTAAGCCCGGGCAATTGCGTTGCCGCGGGCTTTTTTATTTTGCGTCCGCGGCGTTTTTATCATCGATAATGATTTTGTTTTTCTCCGATATACTTCTTGCAAAAACCTTCATCAGGGAACACTATTACCGCGCCGGGAAAAACGACACCGAAATCACTTCCCGGGCGATAGCGCTGCATCAGGTAAAGGCGCGGCTGCTCGAAGAAATCGGGACTTACATGGAAAGCACGTTTGAGAGCACGGAGCAGGAGGGCGGCGGTCTCGGCGGACAATTCACGAAATATCAGATAGTAAGCATCACAGCGGGAATCACGGAGACAAAGATACTGGAAGAGCGGTGGGACGGTAAAATATATTATATAAAGGCCGAGATAGACGTGGATATTGATGATACACGCCGTAAAATTCGGGAGATATCGCAGGATAGGGAACGGATGCGGGAAATAGAGGCGATAAACAGAAAAGCCGATGAGGCGCTAAGGCAGATAGAGATGCTGACAAAGTCAAAAAAAAGCATTCCGATAGAATACACCGGCAGCCATATTATGAAAGTGGATGGCCGCAAAGTAGTTATCGGACTGGGCTTGCTCAACGGTGTCAGAAAAAGCCAACAATTCAAAATTATAAAATCCGACAGCAAGGTTAATCCGCGCACAGGTGTAATAGTACACAAAGAAACAGCCGTTATCGGGGCGCTTAAAGTTATAAATACCGACGAGTGGACTTCTGATTGCGTGGTGATTTCCGGCGCCGGACGTATAAAACCGGGTGATTTGATCAGTCCTCGCGCAGAAAAGGGTATTATGGAAATTGAGGGCGCGCTGTCCAGAGCCGAACCGCTGGACGAATTTAAATTCCGCTTCAACTGGAAGTTTCCGTATTTATTCAGGATGGATTTGGGTTATCTCAGGCCGTATTTTATGGAAAGTTTCGGCGAGGCAGCATATTTGAATTTTTCTTTTGACTGGCCATGGTTTGAAATCGGCCCCGGTTTTGCGGGATTCTTTCGGTACGGTGTTCCGCTTTTCGGCGGAGCGTCGATTGTTATGAGGGTGGGCCCGTATGAAGGCCCGATAAATATTATTTTGCGGCATAACGGTGGAAAATTTATAGGCGCCGATCCAAATCAAAGGATAAACGGATTGATAGAGACAAATTGGCGGATTTCCGGCCGTGTTTTGCTTTATGGCAGAATGCATCAATATAAAGGGTCGTGGCAGGCCGGTGAATTTTATCACGATGACAAAGGTTATCAATATAATACAAGAACTTACGGTGGGGCGGAAATAGGTTCGGGGGATTTAAGCTTTTTTGTCCAATATGGAGATGTTTTTGAGTATTGCGCGCTCGGAAAAGACCCCCGAGTTGAGCGGAGAGGAGAATACGGTGGCGCCGGAATCAAGTTGAATATGACTCCGTTGAGATACACTTTTTCCGCCGAGGGGATAAGGGCGCTGGGCGACGACAGAAGTTTGATTTTGCGTCTGGGCATAGGTTATGAGTTTTAGGCGCCGCCGGTCCGACGCTCATTCGGGTCATTGATATTGCGTCGGGCGATAGACTCGCCGGCGCTTAAGCGGGGATAATATTTCCCCCTTGACATTCACCATAAAATATGGTATATGTAACATAAATTATGGTGAATCGTCCGGAGGCGAAATATGCTTGAATCCATCCTCGGCAACAAGACGGTCGAAAAAATACTCCTTTATCTTGAGCGCTATGGGCAGGGTTATCCGCAAAGCATCGCGCAACTGTTCGGCGTCAGCTTAAACGGCATTCAACAGCAGTTAAAACGCCTGGAAAACGGCGGCGTCATTTCGAGTAATCGTTACGGGAAACTGCGTCTGTACACATTTAATCCACGGTACTACTTTTTGCCGGAGTTGCGCGCTATACTCAAAAAAGCCCTCGATGCTTTGCCCGAAGCGGAGATAAAAAAATACTACATGCTTCGCACCCGCCCGCGCAGGAGCGGTAAACCTTTGTGAAAAAATCCATCGGGAAAGAAAACATCAAAGAACTCGCCGCACATGTATGCGGGGGGTTGAATAAAGAAGGAATCGACGCCGTTCTCGTCGGCGGCGCGTGTGTGTCGATTTATACGCAAAACGAGTATGAATCGTCCGATCTGGATTTTGTCGCCGAAGCCGAGTTGAAGAAAATGGACGCGGCCCTTGCCGGCATGGGATTTTCAAGGCCAAAGGGGGAGAGGCATTACAAGCGTCCCGGCGGATATTACTTTATCGAGTTTGTCGCTGCGCCGGTGGCCGTTGGCCGTGAAATAGTCAAAAGTTTAAAAAAACTCAAGACGAGATTCGGCGTCATAAAAATGTTGTCTCCGACGGACAGCGTGAAAGACCGCCTCGCCGCGTTTTTTCATTGGAATGATCATCAATCACTCGAACAGGCGATTATGATAACCAAAAAGAACCGAGTCGACCTTAAAGAAATCGGCGCGTGGGCGAAAAGAGAAGGCAAAAGCGGCGAGCTTAAAATCTTTTTTGATAAGTCGAAACGAGCCAAGGCAAGGGCTTGACCGGACGACATATTAGAATCGGTGGATTTTTCGATAAACCGCAATCATTTCCCGGGTTTCAAGTGGTTTTCGTATGAATTTTGTATGGATTACTCGTGGTTTTCGTGTGGTCTTCGTGTGGTATTTTATAGTTGATTCCGGGCGGATTAAGCCGTGTTTAGCATTGATTTGAATCCACCCGTCCGAAAATGTATACTCTGAAAAGATGAAACAGAAACAGTAACACAGAGGGGTAAAATGAGAGCATCAAAGCTTTCAACGGCAAATAATCGGCAGCCCGGGCGTTTACTGCGCCGCGGGCTTTTTTATTTTGCGCCCGCGGCGTTTTTATCGTCGATGATGATTCTGTTTTTCTCCCAAGCGCTTCTTGCAAAAACATTTATAAGGGAACACTATTATCGCGCCGGCAAGCAGGATACCCAATTGACCGCCCGGGCAATTGCATTGCATCAGGTTAAGTCGCGTCTGATCGAGGAGGTCGGCACTTATATAGAAAGCGCATTTGAAAGCACGGAACGAGAAAGCAAAGCCGGGAGCGAACAATTCACGAAGCATCAGATAGTAAGCATAACCGCGGGAATCACGGAAACAAAGATACTGGAAGAGAAATGGGACGGTAAGACCTATTACATAAAAGCAGAAATTGAAGTCGACGTCGACGACACGAAGCGGCGGATAACGGAGATATCCGGCGACAGAAGCAAGATGAGAGAGATAGAAGAGATAAACCGAAAGGCCGACGATGCTTTGCGGGAAATAGAAGCGCTCAAAAAATCAAGCGGCTTACCGAAACGCGGCGGCGGTGCGTTTTATGTCGGATTGGATCTGCCCGGTACATTCAAGGAAAACTACAGTATCGGCACATACAGCGGTGAACGACCCGTCGATTCCGGAGCCGGGGTTGCAATCGGATGGGAATACGAGGGACGCGGCGTTCCCTTGGGACTTGGTTTCGGAGCTTTTTACCAGTTGCCGAGGACGCTGACTTTTAGCGGCTCGGCTACTATCGGTTTTTCGCCGCTATATCTCCTGGGGCATTATTATGTAAACGACTTCACTTATATCATAGGTCGATTGGGATACAGTATGTATTACAGTAAAAATTTCACCACATACGCGAGCTACGCGGGCGGGTTGTATTATGCCTTCGGGCTGGGAATAAAAACGCAGGGATTCACTCTTTCCGGGGTTTACAGCGTCAATAAAAGCGAGGGCTCGGGGTTTAGCGATGTGTGGCTTTTGCCCCGCGGACCCATTTCAGGGACATTAACATACTCTCAGATTTCCATTCTCTTTAAATTATATATCTGAAATCAACACACCCCGACGGAAACGACCCGCGTTATTGCCGCACGACACTTGTTGACGATATAAAACACTCGCCGTCCTTGAGTAGGCACAAAGAACAAAGATGATATCATTCATCGTCCCCGCCCACAATGAAGAGCGATTGCTTCCCGCCACGCTTCAAGCGATTGGCGAAGCGGCCAAGTCCGTTGGCGAACCGTACGAAGTCATCGTAGTTGACGACGCTTCGACGGACGCCACGTCCGATGTCGCCCGCAAGTGCGGCGCGAAGGTCGTCCGCATAGAGCGACGTCAAATCGCCTCGGCCCGCAACGCGGGAGCGCGCGAATCATCGGGCGAACGGCTCTTTTTCGTCGACGCCGACACCCTCATAACCTCCGATGTCCTTGGCGCCGCCATGCGCGCGATGGATTCCGGCGCCGTCGGCGGCGGCGCGACGGCCCGAATGGACGGCCGCCTGCCTCTTTACGCCCGCGCGATGCTTTCCGCGAGCATGCCGCTTTTCAGGATGCTGCGACTTGCTCCGGGATGTTTCGTGTTTTGCACCCGCAGGGCCTTCGAGGCGTCCGGCGGCTTCGACGAGCGCTACTACGCCGCCGAAGACATCGTCGTCAGTAACGCCCTCAAGCGCCAAGGCCGTTTCGTGATTTTGCGCGAGCATGTCGTCACGTCCGGAAGAAAAGCCCGCGCCAACAACTTATTCGACCTGTCGCGCCTGCTCGTCCGTCTGCTTCGTTATGGTCTCAAGTCCCGCAAGGCGCTCGGCTTCTGGTACGAAAAAAGGACGGATGATACGGAATTGCGCGGGTGAATCTTGGATGCCGCCTGCGCCGAAAGATGCCGTGCTCTGAATCAGTGTGATGGTTGAGCCCCGCGCCGACGATATGCTATACTGGCCGCAAAGCGTTACTAAGGAAAAATCGCTCCGAGCCCCGAATCGTTTGGCGATGTACAAATCTAATAGAACCGCGCGGCAGAGCGTGACGTCCGTTGCGGCAAGGAGGATACGCAAATGAAAGTTCCGGAATACATCACAAAGGAAGAAGTCCGTCGCGTCTGTCGGGAACTGGGCATCCGGGACTGGTCTATTCTGAAGGAACCCGTCATTCCTGCGAAGGAAGCGGAAGCGGTTCTTCGCGCACTCGATGTTCCTTCGATGAATGTCGATCTTTCCGTCTTCAAATCGGGTCTTGAAGTCGAGTTGGAGCATGGCACTCGCTATCCCGAGGCCAATGTCACGAACAACCACCCCATCATCACGGGCCGAATCGTCGTTGCTCATCTGAAAGAGTCGATGGACTACTACCTCAGACTTGCCGTTGCGGAGGCGGAGGGCGATTTGCTTTCCGCGATTCTTTCCGGAGACGGCAAACGCGCGGCACGAAAGCTCCGTGCCCTCGCCGAAGCTCGCGCCGAAGTAGCCCGCGCTGAGCAAACGCAGTTGGAAAATATAACCAAACCGGAGAATTAAGGAGAGACCGATGAAAACAAGAATGGGTTTGTGGATTGACCACAGAAAAGCCGTCATCGTGGCCGTTACGGACAAAGGGGAAGACACAATACTGATATTGTCGAAAGTGGAAAAGCATCTCCAGCGTTCCGGCGATTCGTCCCGCAAAGGTTATGCATCGCGGCAGGCGCCCGCGTCCGATAGTCGCCAGAGAATGTTTACAGGGCATATCAACGTTTACTACGATGCTATAATTGCGTGTCTTCGCGCCGCGGAATCCATTCTGATATTTGGTCCCGGCGAGGCAAAAGGCGAACTGAAAAAACGTCTTATAAAAAGTAAACTGGGCGGACGCATCGCAGGGGTTGAAGCAGTCGGCAATATGACGGATAACCAGATTGTGGCTAAGGTTCGCCGGCGCTTCGCTAAGTAGCGTTTGGCAATGTGGGTCGAGGCGGAATCATCCCGGGAAGTCGGATTGGTGAGAAGATAGGCCGCTAAAAATCGCGAAGTTTTTATGTAAACGATAAATACCCCGAATTTCGCGTGGTTTTTTAGTGGTTTTCGAGTGGTTGCCCCAGTGGTTTTCGTGTGGTTTTTGTGTGGCGTTCGGGTGGTGATTTATAGTGGATTTGGGGTGGTTTTGAAGCTAAAAAATAGCTAAGAATGGCTTGAATTACGGTCACTGAAAATGTATACTCTGAAAAGATAAAGCAATAAAATATCACAGCGGGGTCCGATGAGAGCATCAAAGCTTTCAACGGGGGGAATTGTAATCGCCCGGGCGTCTATTGGCGCCTCGGGCTTTTTTATTTTATGATTAAACCCGGCGATGTAATTTCTTATCAAACTATGTGTCAGGAAGAAAAATTTAGTTTACAAAAAGGTATGAATTATCACCTCGCACCTGGCTATAGTGTCATTTTGATGAGCACACAAACTGGTGCGCCATATTCAGATCGCGTCGAGGGTAATGGTAAAACGCTTATTTATGAGGGGCATGACATCCCTAAAACCAAAGGGGTCGATGATCCGAAAAAATATGATCAGCCTATGAAAAATCCAAGCGGGTCATTGACGCAAAATGGAATGTTTTTTAAGGCGGCTGGCGAGTATAAAAAGAACGCCAAAAGTCCAGAACTCGTTAAGGTTTATGAAAAAATCAGGCCTGGTATTTGGGCATACAATGGATTGTTTGAGCTTCAAGATGCTTGGATGGAAAGTGATGGCCGCCGTGACGTGTTTAAGTTTAAATTGGCAATCACGGACGAATCACTAAGTGAAAAGAATGCTGAGCAGTCAGATATTGATCATACTCGTATAATTCCGTCGGAAGTCAAGCGTATAGTTTGGGCACGTGATAAGGGTAAGTGTGTCGAGTGTGGTGCGGTCGATAATCTTCATTTTGACCATATTATTCCTTACAGTAAAGGTGGCTCTTCGCGCGACGCAGAAAATATCCAACTTCTTTGCGCGAGACATAATTTGGCAAAGAGGGATAGGATTGGATAATATCAGAGGGCTTGCTATGAATATTTCCGAGTTTATTAGGTTCGACAATCTTGTTTTGTTGCCAGCTTTGCTGGCTGTATTGAAGAAGTTTTATGACGCGGCTTTGAGGTATCAGACGTATCATTTCAAGGAATATTTTCTGGTCCCCACGCGTTTCGAGCGGTGGCTTATGCATGTTGGATTGCTCGGCATGTGTTTTTGTATCTGTTTTTCGTTTACTGCAAAGAGTATTCTTGTGTTGCGTGAGTATATGTGGTTTATCCAATTTATTTGCGTTTGTGCGCTTAATGTTGCTGTTATAAGTTGTTCTGTGATGCCTCCGCTTAGGGCTGGCAAAAGTGAATTTAAAATAATTTACAGTCGCAATATTCTGAGGGGTAAATATTATAATAAAAATGGGGGACTGTTTTTCTGAGAGAGTGGGGGGGGAGACGCTAAACCACAACCCACGGCTCGGTTTTGTAACTGTGGTGTTGTCGCTTGAATCGGGGCTGTTGAATGTGGAGGCAATATGTCAAAAAAGCAAATCGTAAAATCATCCCGCCCACCGGTTTTCGCCGCAATAGATTTTGAAACTGCCGACTATTGGCACGACAGCGCGTGCTCTGTGGCTGTAGTGCGGGTGGAAGACAATAAGATTGTCGAGCGCGTCCATCACTACATCCGCCCCCCGCGCCAGGAATTTGTTTTTACGCACGTGCACGGTATCACGTGGGAAGATGTGGTCGATGCTCCCAAATTCTCTCAGATATGGCCCGACTTGCACAAAGTAATTTCAGGCGTTGAGTTTCTTGCGGCGCACAACGCCCCTTTTGATCGTGCGGTGCTCGATAAATGTTGTAGTAAGGCGAATTTTAAACTGCCCGATGTTCCGTTTCAATGCACTATGCGTCTTGCCAGAGAGATTTGGGGGCTAAGGCCGACTAAATTATCCGATGTCTGCGCGCATTTAGACATACCGTTGCAACATCATAACGCTAAATCTGATGCCGAGGCGTGCGCAAAGATTGTGATCGCAGCCATGAAAGCAGGCGCGTCTTTGTCTTAGTAGATTTTTTGGGGGGCGGGTATTTTTGAAGGGAACAATCCTAAAAACTCAACCTATCAGCCACGCCTCGCCGGTGGGTTTGCGGGGCTGGCGCTTGAAACCTTTCGTAGATTTTACGGAGAGTTTTACTTTTGATTCGGCTTTCTGAGAAAATCCTTCGGTGTGAGATGATACCATCGCCTCGAACGCGTTTATCACGGCGAGGCGTTTTTTATCGTTCAGACGTTCAAGTCGTCGCCACATGGCCAGCCATCGCGTCAGACCCGGTTTGGGCGGATTCGGTAAATATCCTTCTTCATCGCCGGCAAATACTCCGAAGTCCGCGTTCAACGCCCGTGCCATTTTTGCTACCGTCACAATCGACGGCTTTTTGACGCCGCGCTCGACGTCGCTTATAAACTTCGCCGAAACGCCCGACGCTTCGGATAGTTTTTCTTGAGTGATTCCGGCCTCTTCTCTCCGTGCTCTGAGCGTTTGCGCCACGTTTTTGTAGATTTTTTCCATAAGTCAAATCCCGCCTTTGCGCTCGCCTTGCGGTTCACGCTTTAGGGCGATTATTTTACAATATCCCCGCCGCGTCACACTACCACCTAAAAGGCGTATTAAATATCGCCTTATGGCTTGACTTTGCCCTCTTGATTTTCTATAATCTACGTAAATCCAGCAAGGGAGGGAAAGTCATGAAAAAAGTTTTTACCCCATTGGTTTTGTTGATACTTGTAGGTTTTATCGGATGCGCCACTGCCCCCGTCTGGCGGCCGCTTTTCCCGCCCGAATATAAAGTAAGCAAGGATTTTGACAAGGTTTGGCCCAAAATAGTCGCCGCTATTTCGGAAGATTTCGATATTGCAATACTGGAAAAAGAATCTGGATACCTACAAACTAACTGGAAGGAAAAACGAGGTTTTCTCGGAGCCAAGGAAACAAGAACAAGGGTTTCCGTCAGGACTCAGAAGAAAACTGCCCCGCTTGAGATTGATGTCCGTGCCGAGAAACAGGGTTGGGAATCGTGGACGGAACAATGGATAGATAAGGGCAATGACGTTGACCTCGAAGAAAAAGTGCGTAATGCTGTTGCGCGGAAATTGATGGGCGACTGATTTTAGGGGATTTATGAAGAATGTAAAACATTTTCTTGTCGCCGTGGCGGTAGGGCTCACTATTTTTGCACCTCTTCGCGCCCAGCAAAAAGCCCCGCCACAAAACCTCGAAACAAAACCCATCGAATACGTTCCTGACGAGATACTTGTTATCTATAAACCCAACGCTTCGGAAAATCAAATATCTTCAATGCTTTCATCTAAGGGGTCGCTTGCCACCGGGGAGTTTTTTGCCACTCACGAGAAGAAGCGTAAAGTCAGAAGGATTAAAATAAAAAAAGGCAAGACGATTGCCGAGAGCGTCGCGGATTTCAGGAAAAATCCTCTCGTAGAACATGCTCAGCCGAACTACATTTATTATTTGAACGCAGTCCCAAACGACACTTCGTTTAATCAGCTTTGGGGGCTTAAGAACACGGGGCAAACGGTCGACGGAACAGCCGGTACGGCGGATGCCGATATAGACGCCGATTATGCCTGGGATATAACGACGGGCACGACCGCCGTGGTGGTTGCGGTGATTGATTCGGGTATAGCGGCGGCCAATCCCGACTTGTCAGCGAACATTTGGGCCGGGAGTGGTTATGATTTTTTCGATGACGATTCGGATGCCACTGACTACAACACTCACGGAACGCATGTCGCGGGAACCATAGGCGCTGTGGGCAATAACTCAAGCGGAATAACCGGCGTTAACTGGCGCACAAAGATAATGCCCATAAAAGTTTTTGGCGTTTCGGGGAGCGGCTCCAAGAGTGATACGCTGATTAAGGGCATCAATCATGCTGTTTCCGGCGGGGCAAAAATAATAAATGCAAGTTTAAGCGGGTATGGCGGCTACGACGGAGATTTGACATATCAGGCAATACAGGCGGCGAAAAATGCCGGAGTTTTATTTGTCGCGGCAGCCGGAAATGACGCCGACAACAACGATACCAAACCGAAATATCCGGCTTCTTACAACTTATCAAATATAATTTCTGTGGCCGCGACCGACCAGAACGATAATCTGGCGTCTTTTTCAAACTATGGGGCAACCAAAGTCCACCTTGCTGCGCCCGGCGTAAACATATACAGCACAGTGGCCATTTATGACGAGGGTTCATCAACTGTATATAGCACGGGTTTTGACGGGGATTATACCGGAGATTGGTACACTAAAGGCACAAACAATACTTGGAGTATAAACAGTGAGCAGAGGGTTTCGTTACCTAACAGTTTACAAGACAGCCTTGGCGGAAATTACACCGATAATCTGGTGTCTACACAGACCTTTGCTTACTGCAATACGCCCATCACTTACACCAAGGACAGTAAATACTTTTTGAACTTCAAAGTTAGATATGACCTTGAGAATAATTATGACTTTCTTGACATAATTGTTTCTGTTGATAAAACCAACTGGTTGCCGCTTTATCTGTTCACGGGAAACAGTAATGACAGAAGAACGGGATCATCAGGCGGTGTTTTTTCACAGGCATCTATAGATATAACATCTTTGGTTGAAGTATATGGAGTGCGTTATTTCGGTTTCGGCATTTCATCCGACTCCTCATATAATTACGACGGGGTTTATATAGATGATGTTAGTGTTGTCCGTAAGCCACTAAGCATAAACTCTTATTCTCTTGCTTACAAAGACGGCACCTCGATGGCCGCGCCGCATGTGGCCGGAGCGGCGGCACTTGTGTTGGCATCCAATCCAAACTTAAGTGTCGAACAATTGCGCGCAGTGTTACTCGGTGGCGTCGAACAGAAAGCGTCTTTGAGCGGTAAGGTTTCGACGGGAGGGCGTCTGAATGTATTTAAGGTGATGTCTATACCCGTTGCTCCGTCGGGAGTGGCGGGCGCGGCGCTTTCTACATCCTCAATACGATGGACTTGGAACGATAACTCCGTCAATGAGAAAAAATTCATAGTCAAAAATGCGGCGGGGGGAACCTTGGTAGAGGTTTCGTCTAATATTGTGCAGTGGGTTCAGGGAGGACTGTCCCCGAATACGTCTGCCAGTGTGTCTATAGCGGCATACAACGACGCGATATCCGACTACAGCGAGTCATTCTGGTATCAGTGGTCATCATTGCTTTCCGGTCAGGTCTACACCCTCGCCAACCCGCCTGTGCAACCAGCCGTTTCCTCCGCTTCCAAAGCGGGCGGTATTGCGCTTTCATGGGGCGCCAACGGGAATCCCTCGCAGACCCGCTGGCCGATACAAAGAGCAAAAAACGACGGCGATTTTTCAACTATCGTCGACTCCGACGATGCACTTACGGATATAACCTATACCGACCATGCTATAACAGGCGGCTCTACTTATTATTATCGCATAGCCGCGCTGAACGGTGATACCGTTGCGTCATCTTTTGCCTTGACAGTTTCCACGTATATCTCCACGCAAGATCCTACGAACCCGTCGGAGGAACCGACACTTGCTCGCGGCGAGGCCGGGGTGCAGTATGTGAGCGCAGGCGTCGATAGGGGATATTTTAATCCGTCTGCCGGTGAAAAAGTAAATATTTATTTCGTGCCTGCTGTCGACGGCGTCGTTAAGATAAGCATTACGCCTCTCGACGGAAGCGCGGCCTATACCGAGGAAAAAAATGTTTCTGCGGGCCGCTCCGCTTTCTTTGAGTGGCGCGGGACGTTTCACGGAGGAAGAACGGCGACAAGCGGAATATATCCTGCCTTTATTGAAGGCGCGGGAATCAGGAAAATAAAAAAGATATGCGTGATTCGATAAATAATTTAAGAGTATTCACAAACAGATGGGCCATGTCGGCGGCAGTTGTATCCGCGCTTTTTTTTGCCGCCGGAATTTGCCGGGCCGAAATACTACTTACAAAACCGCCGTCGGCCCGCCTTGCCGCAAGCGAGGTCTTCGCAGCCACCGACGGACTTCCGTCGTCTCTGCTCGTTAACCCGGCGATGATAGCCGTTTCAGATTACTCGCTCGAAACCTCGGTATCAAGAGGTTTTATGGGCGACGACGCATATTATTACGCGGGTGCGGTTAAAAACTTTCAAAGAAAAGTCGACCAAAAGAACTTTGGCGATATCCGCGCGGGCATTTTCGTCGGTCACTATGATGGCGGTCCGCTTGAGTTTTATGACAGTTTGGGTCGTGCCCGTACGGTGAAAGCGCAAAGCGATTATATGGCCGCCATCGGCGTTAGCGCCGTGCGCGGCGAGGGCTCTATCGGAGCGGGCGTCAAGATTTATTCTTCTCGTCTCGCCGACTATGCCGCTGCCTCCGCGATTGCTTTTGATATAGGCACTATTTCCCGCGACCCGAAGAGTGATTTTTTTGTGGGGTTTGCCGTGAAAAATATCGGCTCGTCGATGAAATACATCACCGAGGAAGAAAAACTTCCTCTGACTGCGGCCTGTATCATCGGCGCGGCCGGGAAAAATTATACTGCCGGCGTTAACATCCCATATAACGTGCGCGACGCGATACTTTCGCCAGAGGCGGGTGTTGAGGCGATTATCGACGGGACTTTTTTTCTTCGCGGCGGATACAAAAGCAGTGCCGTCGAGACTTTCGCCGTAGGTTTTGGGCTTAATCTTGCCGCGCGTTCGCTCAGACTCGACTACACTATGGGCATAAACAAGATTTTTGAAAATACACACAGCATCTCGATTTCTTATTCGCCACGTTGACAAAACGTGCAAGATTGTGTTTTGCATGGCACCGCTTGACACGCCCCGACCAGATTTGTAGAATTATCTCGTATGAAGTAAATGGTCATGCGGGGGTTGGATGAAAGTTTGTATGCTTTCGGGGAAAAACGGTTCAAAAAAATGACAGCCCGTGCGGCTTTCTGCCGCCGCGGGCTTTTTTGGTTTACGGTTGAACCATGATTGGTTGGAGTATTGCACGGAAAGTAGCAGTTCGTCTTTGCTGCTTACGCGGATAGTATAGTATTTGTGTGGTGGTAATGGAATGATAACAGCAGAATCAAAATTACGCGTTGCTGTAAAAACCCTTCAGAGTGCTAGAAAAAAACTCCACGCCGATTTCCCAGAATGGAATTTCACTCTCGACGGCAAGCTTATTGGTGACATTGGCGAAGCATACGCAAAAGCACATTTTAGCCTTGTAAAAATAGATAGTAATAGTAAAGCTCACGACTTTAAGGCGCCCGACGGACGTCTTGTACAGGTCAAAATTACCCAAAAAAAGACATTGGGACTGGGGATCTCTGCTCCTACCTTCGACTATTTTATAGCTCTTTGCTTGAGTGAAAATGGAGATTTCCAAGTCGTTTACAATGGCAAAGGTTCTAGAGTGTATAAGCGTAAAGGGCACCCCCCGAAAAAATCCATTTCTGTAATAAAACTGAAAGAATTAAATAAGCAGGTGGATAAATCGGAAACAATTCCCAGTAAGCAGAACACCAAATAAGTAAATGTACCGGATACTCGTTCCTCGTGACGATGGTTATTGTATCAAGTGTCTATGAAAATAACTCTAAAGGTTATCGGAGATATGCTTGTATCTTTAATTTAGTTTGTGGCCGCGAACGATAACTATGTATTCACATGATGGCAATAATAACCATGCCGACTGATGAAGAGCTGGAGCAAGCAAATAGATTTCGCACCTATCTGAACTATCTCAGTGCAATTTCTGATTTTCTCGGAGATGTTTACGCTCACCCGGAAAGTATTATCAGTCCGATAGTACAGACATCAGTATTCCAATCAATCCAAGGCGGGCGTAGCATAGACACCGGAAGAATGGCTGAGCTATTACGCAACGCGTGGTTCACAGAGATTCAAATGAGAATTTCTGCTCAGTATGATGAATTCGTTTCTTACTCCAACCATTGGATACCCGTTCAAGCTTATTACGCAAGCTATTTGGCCCTCCGCGCCTATTTCAATGCAAGCGGACAAACTGTTGGACGAGAGCATGGTTCAAATCTTAAGGCGATTGCCGAGGAAATTAGTCGCCGACCGCTTTTATACCCTCAACCTTGGCGTGTGGTTTGTGCCGGTAATCCTGAAACTTCAGATTGTCAACTGCGCCATCTCCCGAATGATGTCACCGTCTCTCCAATTTCAAGTCTCATGTCAAGTTGGCGAGTTTCATTTTGGGATTCTTATGCTAAGTTTTTAAGAACTACACGCCTGCGCCATTTGCAAAAGCAATGCGATGATTGGAAGGAATCTAACAATCGCAAGCGTGTCTGCTCGAATGTCAAACGACGATTCATAGATAATTTATCTCCGACAACACTGTTCCATTGCCTTTATCGTTTACGTTTGCGCTCAAACTATTCCGATGCTGACTCGTTCCTTCTGTCTGTTGCCGGTTCTGCCGATGGTATATCTTTTCATGCCGCCTTGCGGAAAATTTGTTGGGGCACGCTCTTGATATTGGAAACTCTCACTGCCCGATATATCGGTAAGCTTGAATTTGAAAATATTGTCAATAGTTTCAGACGCTATGAACGTAGTGCGGTCTCTGATGAATTAATTGGCCTTCGATGGGAGAAGGTTCGTTCTCTGTGGTGAGATTTGCGCGTGCCGAGACCATTTAGAACTAAAGTTGTAATGATCAGGGTAAAGGTTATTGGGAACGCGATAGTAAACAAAGGAGGGTGATTACTATTATGATAGAATTATTGAAGCGTTGCGCTATGAATTATTCGACACTGTCTTGCTGCCATCCGCAACCCCATACGTGCGATTGTCCCTCCTGTTTCCACGACGGTTTTCGTGGGGGAAAAGATATATATAATTGTCCCAAAAAGGTTAATTACTACGTCATAAATTATGGCCCATCCTTTGTCAGTGAAATCTATCATTATTTAAGCAATTCTCAAATTCTTGAAAATAATTTCATGAACAAGAAAATAAAAATATTGTCATTAGGATGTGGTTTCGCCCCAGATTTTTTGGCTGCCACTAAGTATATTTCAGACAATGACTTATCAATGAGCATTGATTATCATGGAATAGATATGAACGATAGTTGGAAATCCGCAAGATATGAGCTCACAGGTGCCCGATTTTCGACTGACGATGTAAGCGTGAATATCGATCTTTCGGGCTATGATATTGTGATAATAGGCAAATTGTTTTCAACGCTTATGAAAAATTCCCTTGGGGGCAAATTTCTTGACACGTTTAGATGGGCGGTATCAAGTCAACTTAAGAAAAGTGCTTTTGTTATTTTTAATGACATCAATAGTCGGAATAAGGGGCGGGATGTATTTCATAACAGAGTGTGTGACCTTTTTACTAGCGTTCGTCAATATTATTGCGATGATCCTCCATACAAAGGCGCGAGTTGGATACCAATCCCAGAGAATCATATTGTTTGTAGTATTCCTATTGGTTTTGAGCACAGCCCGCTGAGAGAAATAAGACAAAGCGTATTTTTTGAGTATAAAAAATAACTTATGATAATAAGTGCCAGTCGGCGCACAGATATTCCCGCCTTTTATTCTGAATGGCTGTTTAATCGGTTTAGAGAGAGCTATTTGTTGGTGAGAAATCCCATGAATATTCATCAGATAAGCCGTATTAATTTATCGCCACAGTTGATTGATTGTATCGTATTCTGGACAAAAAACCCAGCAGGAATGCTTAATAGATTGAACGAATTAAGGGGTTACGATTACTATTTTCAGTTTACGATTACCGGGTATGGTAAGAGTTTGGAGCCTAATGTGGCGGCACTCAATCAGAGGTTGGATATTTTTAAGACTTTATCTGATAAAATAGGCAAAAAACGAGTAATTTGGCGTTATGACCCGATAATATTTTCAAACGATTTTGACGTTCAATATCACGTAAAAATGTTCAAGTATATCGCACAAGAGTTGGAAGGTAAAACCCAAAGGTGTGTTATTAGTTTCGTGGATTTTTATAAAAAAATACTGAAAAATATGTCATCAGTTGGACCGGCTAATTTCGATAATGCTTACTTGTTTGAAGTTGCAAATGCCCTGTCGAACGTTTCTTCGAGACATAATATAGAATTGACAAGTTGTGCTGAAGAAGTCGATCTTGCCAAATACGGGATATCCCATGGTAAGTGCATTGATGATAAACTGATCGAGGAAATCTTTAATATTCGATTAGATATTGCCAAAGATAAAACGCAAAGAGAAGAGTGCGGTTGTGTTGCCAGTATTGACATCGGTGCTTATAACACATGCCCCAACGGGTGTTTGTATTGTTACGCTAATTATGATATGAATAAGGTTCGGCATAACTATTCTTTGCATGACCCCGAGTCCCCACTCTTGTTTGGAGATATTGGGGCTAACGATAAAATAACAGAAAGAAAATTAAAAAGTTGTAAGGTGTATCAAAGGGGTTTGTTTTCTTAAATTTTTTTTTGACATCCCGCCGGAAAGTTCAATTTAAAGCCCCCCAAAAACGTCTCTTAAAAAACCCTTGACTTCCGGTAGATTTTTTATTACAATATACATGTACAACACATGTATATGTAATTAATTAAACCCCATTGGGGGATTCTACCATGAATGCGCAAAGATTAAAAAAGCGTTTACCTAGTTCAGATGAAACTCAACCGTCACAGAAGATTTGCCGGATCGTAGCCACGCCGGAAGCCGAAAAAGACCTTCGTCAAAATGTGGATAGACGGATAGATGAACTGGTTAAACGTCGTAGTGCCCAAGCCGTTGATATCGATAAGGCGGCCGGAGAGCAAAAAACTATAAGCCCTAAAGATGAGGCCACTGTGGTCAAGAAAATCAAACAACTGAATGATAAGTATTTTGCCGCAAATATTATTGAACACACTGTATGTAAAGAGCGCCGTCTCGCCCTTGGTCAGGTAAAGAAGATAGCGGGGCTTACTCGACGTCAAATAATATACTGGCAGTCAGTAGATGCGATGTTTTTTGGGCAGGAGGGCGCTTATGACCCTCGGAGATTTTCCATTGGCGATGTTATCAAGTTGATGATTATAAAAGAGATTAAGCAAAACACGGGCATACCGCCGAAAAGATTAAACAGGTTTGTCTCGTGGATTCAAAGATATAACATCGTCGACGCCCGTCTTCACGATTTTTCCGTCGGGCGGGATATTTTTCTTTATTCGGATTTAAAGTCAATCTGGTATTCCGGTCACGGCGTGGACGGTCGGGTCCCGCAGAAATGGGGAGATAAACCGATTGTCCTTATGCCGCTCAATGATATTTTCAAAAAAGTATTGCTTAATCCTGCGGTTTTCTCCGATAAGTTTCGAGTCGAGAAACAGGGCGAGCAGTTTGTTTATTTTATAAACGGCAAGAAGTTCGATTTTGCGTCGTATAAGAATCATCCGAACCCGGGCGGACTCAAATTAACACTTCAAAAATCCGACTTGCCTATAGTTTTCAACTATCGAGTAAAGAAATACGCACTTCATAGCACTGATGGCGGAGGCCTTGTACTGAAAAACGCTGAGTCAAAATAGAAGTCGAATAAAAATATTTCCAAACACTTTCTCTGTTCGTAATAACTAAACGGGAATCAGTCCCGTGGGTGTGAGCCGACAGAGCAGGGTATGCTTGAGGAAAAGCACGCACCCGCTCTGTCGGTTTTTATTTTACGACGTGGCGGGGCGTAACTAAGGAGAGAAATATGGCAAAGATAGTAAAGCGTTTTGTCTGGAAGTATATAACAGTAGAGGTTATGCGACGCGGGAACGGCTGGCCCGTGGTCAGAAAAATCAGGGTTCCCACGATTGCACGCGTCGCTTGGTACTGGAAGGTCGGCAAGCCGCCGCGATATTACCCTTACCACAGCCGCCGTCGTCGTCGGTAAAATCGGCGGAGGATTTTGTATCCGCCTCAACAAAGGAGAAGTTTATGGAAAGAAAACTACTAAAAGTCGCCGAGGCCGCGGAATATCTTGGCACGACGGAAGGCACGCTTTACGTCTGGGTTTGCAGGAAACGCATCCCTCATATAAAAATGGGCCGCAAGTTGATGTTTGACGTCTCGGATTTGGAGAAATGGATAGCATCGCAGAAAATCCCCGCGGAATCGTGATGATGAGTCGGGGAATTGTGATTTCTAAGGGGGAATTTAGTATCATTGAGGGGGTATATTATGAGATTATTCAAAAAATGTTCTCATTGCCGGAGCCAGTTCGCGGCGACGAAGATAACCGCTGCCGCCGAAGCGGCCAAATGCCCCAAGTGCGGGGCGTCTCTTCGCGGTGCCCAGTGGTATATCGACTACTACGTGGGCTACGAGCGTAAGAGAGAGGCCGTCGGCACACAAAAGCGTTTCGCCGAGGAAGTCATAGCCAAGCGCCGCATCGAGATAAAAGAGGGGAAGTTCTTTGACAGAAAAAAAGAGAGCGTGCACAGATTAAAAGAAATCCTCGACGACTTTCTGGCGTATTCCAAAACCAACAAGAAATCCTATGAGCGCGACATCGGACTCGTCAAGCAGCTTCTGACTTACTTCGACGGCTCCAAGCGCCTTGAGGCGGTAACGCCGATCCTCATCGAACAATACAAAGGCAAACGCCTCAACGCCGACGGAAGAAAGCCCGCGACGGTAAACCGCGAACTCGCCTGCCTCAAGTGCGCTTTCAACTGGGCGATAAAAAACGCCAAGGCGTCGGCGAACCCCGTGCGAAGCGTCAAACTCTTGAAAGAAAACAATATGCGCTTGCGCTATCTCTCGCAAGAAGAAATCGGACGGCTTCTTAACGCCTGTCCGACGACGATAAGGCGCATCGTGACCGCCGCGCTTCACACCGGAATGCGCCTGGGGGAAATACTTCCTCTCAAATGGGAAGACATTGATTTCGCTCAGAATATCATCATCCTCAAAAATACCAAAAGCGGCCGGATGAGAGAAATCCCGATAAACGGGGTTTTGCGCAAAACGCTCAATGAGTGCCGCAAAAACACGGATGAAGTCCACGTCTTCTGCAACGAATCGGGCGTGCCTTATCGCAGTATCAATAGCATGTTCCAGCGCATAATCAAGAAAGCGGGCATTGCCGATTTCCGGTTCCACGATTTGCGCCATACGGCGGCATCATACATGGTCATGTTGGGCATACAACTTGCCACCGTAAGGGAGATTTTGGGCCATCAGAGCATCAATATGACGCTCAGGTATGCCCACCTGTCTCAGGAGCACAAACTCACGGCAATGGAGATGTTGGGGACGCGACTCGACACCCTTTCGACACCCCGACCCCCCGATGGCCAAAACACCCGAAAAGAGGGTGATGAGAAAAGTATTGATATTTCAGCATTTTTGAGTAATCTGGAGAGGTCGCCTAGTGGTTTAGGGCGGCGGTTTGCTAAACCGCTGTCCCGCTAAAGCGGGACCGGGGGTTCGAATCCCCCCCTCTCCGATACCTTTTGAACAGACAGAAAGCTTTTTGGTAAGTCGAGTAAGGGCAGTTTGGGCTCTTTCGGAGACAAAATATACACCACGCCGTCATTTAAGCAAGACGCTCCGCATCTTTACCTGAAAGCCGCGGACGTCTTCGGCAACGTCGCAATCAGCGGCAAAAATTGACGGATTTCGCCGCATCTCTCTATAAAATCCAAATCCAATCGGCGTTCGATGCCCCCGTCGGCGCCTTGATAATTTCAAAGGGGGCACAATGAATCCGAAAAAAATTCTCATCATAAAACCCAGCGGCATAGGCGACATCGTTCACGCCGCGCCCGTGGCCAAAGCGCTTAAAATCCTCTATCCTGCGTCGGAAATACACTGGGTGGTCTTTACGAAGTTCGCAGGTATAATGCGCTGCGTCGAGGGTGTCGACGCTCTTGTAAAATGGGATCGCAAGGGCGGGATTAAGGAATATTTCAGGGTTCTCGGTGAGATACGCCGACGTCGCTACGACATAGTCATCGACCTGCAGGGGCTTTTGCGGTCGGCTTTTTTAAACCGCTTTTCCAATGCGGCAAATAAATTTTCCACGCCGCTTTTGCGCGAATTGGCGTGGCTCGTGGAACGTCCCGTCGAGAAATACGATCCGCGCCTGCACGCCGTCGAGCGGAATTACAGGGTGGCGGAATTTATCGCGCGAATCGAAGGCAAACAAATTCCCGCTCCGTCGGAACTCGTTCCATGGTTGAAAGTTCCCGACAGGGAGGATGGTATAGCCGCCGTCGCGCTTTCCAAGGCGTCGTTACCGGCGGCGTTTGCCGTGGCCAGCCGCGGCCGGCACAAAATCTGGCCGGCGGAAAAATTCGCAGAACTTATAAACCGCATGAGCGATCCGGCGGAGAATGTCGCTGCCGTCACGCCTGTTCTGGTAGGCAGCGCAGGCGAGCGCGACATCGCCGCGGCGGTTGTATCCAAACTTAAACGTAAGGCCGTCAACCTGGTCGGCGAGATATCGCTCCCGGAGCTGGCGGGCGTTTTGAAAAAGTGCCGTATCGTCGTAGGAAATGATTCCGGGGTGATTCATATAGCCGCGGCATTGGGCGTCCCCACGCTGGGTGTATTCGGAGCCACGAATCCCGTATGGTACAGGCCGTATAACGATAAGTCCGCTTATGTTTATAAAAAATGCCCGTGTTCACCCTGCGACATAAAGACCTCCTGCCGCGATTTCAAGTGCATGAAAGATATAACAGTCGAAGATGTTTTGAAAAAAGCGATGGATATTTTGGGGAAACGTTAAAAATATCATAAAGCCGACCGGGAGATTATATTGTATGGAAAAACAACTGGGTAAATTGATAAGCAAGTTGTCCGAAGTCAACATCACGCTTTGGCATGAGGAAGATAAGGCCCGCGTCGACGATGACCATCAAATCGCCGCGGCCAAAAGAAACATCGACAAATTGAACCAGCAGAGAAATGACCTGATTGAACAAATTGATGAGTGCGTATTAAGCATATACAGGGAGGGAAAAAGCAATGGCTGAAACTGTGGGGAGTTTGGTCGACAAAATAACTATCGCCGACTTAAAAATATTTCATATGGGCGAACAAACTAAACGCAACGATGCCGGCGCCGAGCATATTATAAAATGCAAACAGCGGATAGATATTATGGTTTTGCAAAGGGATGACTTGATTAATGAGTTGAATCAACTTGTGAAAGATATTTTTTCCGGGGAATATAAGCCGAAAATGTATCGGCAATTCAAGATGTATAACGACCCGAAATACGGGATAAAAACAAAATAAAACCAAATCACGTTTTGACATAAGCATAGTTTTACTGCGGCGGCATAAGAGCTTTTTTATGAAGATAGCGGTTTTCCTTCCGAATTATATCGGCGATATTTTGATGACCACTCCCGCGATAAGATATTTGAAATTAAACTATCCCTCCGCCGAGATAACAGCGGTAGTGAAAGAGTGTTATAAGGAACTTGTGGACGAAAATCCGAATGTAGGCGGGATAATAGCGAAATCGTCCAAATATAAACTTTTAAAAGATATTATCGCCCTGAAACCCGATGCTGTCGTATTATTCAGAACGACATTTTCCAATTCGCTTGCGGCTTTTGCCTCAGGAGCCGGATACTCCGTCGGCGTCAAAGAAGATCTTTCGAATTTATTTCTCAAAAGCGCCGTCTCCGTCGATAAAAAAAGACCATACAGGGCGGAATGCCTGGCGCTGACAAAGAAACTTTTGAACGACTATTTGAAAATATCGGCCCCGGCCGAAGTCGATTTGACGAAAATAGATTTTACCGGATGGAATAAAGATGAAATCAGAAATACCGTAAAGAGAAAACTTGAGATGTTGGGCGTCGATACTTCGAAAAAACTTATCACTATCAGCCCCGTGGCCACGAGAAAGACAAAAATGCTGAGTGCGGCCGGATACATAAAACTTTTTGGGTTGCTGAAACTGAAATATGCGGACTGCCAAATAGTTCTTGCGGGTTCCGTGAAGGACAGGGATTACTGCCTGAATCTGGCTTGTGACGCGGGGGTAAAGTTTATCACCGGAGATTTTAATCTCAAGGAACTGGCGGCGATGATTTCAATGAGCGAACTTTTTATATCGCCCGATACGGGCGCTTCGTATATAGCGCAGGCCGTGGGCGCGAAGACGTTTATTTATTTTACATCCACCGATCCGGAAAAGTACGGGCCGTTTTGCGAAAAAACAAAGATTGTGTACAAGCCGGTTTCCTGCTCGCCGTGCTACAAAGACGAATGTTTTCAAATAAATAAGTATCTGTGTGTCGAAAGTATAAAACCGGAAGAAATAGTTGACAAGATATCCGGATTGGAATCGTGATGGCGAATAACGGAACATTTAATAATATTCTCGTTCGCGGCGTGGATACCGTGGGGACATTTGTCCTGGCGACACCTTTTTACAGGGCGTTGCGAAGGAATTACCCTTCGTCAAAAATAGTTTTATGCATAAAACCGCTGGTCAGAGAACTTGCCGCGAATTGCCCGTATATGGACGAGGTTATCATATATGATAAAAAGAAATACGGCGGTGAGTTCGGTTTCATAAGAGAGCTGAGGTCGAGGCAATTCGACGCCGCTTTCGTTTTGTCGGGCAGTTTCCATTCGGCGCTGATTTGTTATCTGGCGGGAATCAAAAACACGATAGGTTACCCGCACGACAGGCGCGGATTTTTGCTTACCCATAAAATACCCGACAACAATAAACACTGCGTCGAGTATCTTTTGAATATAATTGAACAACTTGGCGGGGCAGTCGAAAGCAGGGAGCCGGAATTATGGTTTTCCGACGATGATTTTTCAAAAGGGTCGCAAATATTGAAAGCGGCGGGATTAAACCGCGATGATAAAATTATCGGCATCGGTTTCGGCGCTGCCGGAGAGAGCGCCCGACGGTGGCCCACCGAAAATTGGACAGGGCTAATCAGAAATATTATTGAAGACAAAAGAGTGAAAGTTGTCTTGTTCGGCACAAAAAAAGATTTAGAGGAATCTGCTGTGATTGAAAGAGGCGTGGCCGACGGAAGATTGATAAATCTTATAAACAGAACCAATACGGTCAAATTAGCCGAGTTCGCGGCTTGCGTTAAAGGATGCGCGGCGTACGTTTCCGTCGATACCGGCGGAATCCACGTCGCGGCCGCGCTGGGAGTTCCGGTTGTCGGCCTCTATGTGCCCGGCTCCGACGACAGGTGGGGCGCCAGGACTTTGAAAGGCGGTCCCGCACCGTCGCTGATATCAAAAAAAACGCCCTGCGCCCCGTGCGACCAGTCGAAGATGCGCCGTTGCCGCGATAACATTTGCATGCGCGCGATAACCGCGGAAGATGTCGGGCGCGCGCTGATCGGCGTGCCCCCCGCCCCGCCCTCCGTGCGATAATGAAAACGAAAATATTGTCAAAAATCTCCTCTCTGCGCATCGCTCGCCGCGCGGCCGCTTTTTATGTTTTTTTTTGTGCGGCCAATCTGATCATTTTCGGAGCTTTCCGCGCGGTTTTCTACGTTAAATACTCAGAGATTTACGGCGATGCATCCGCGGCGAAGATAATCGGGGCTTTTCTGGCGGGACTTCGCTTCGATGCTTCCACCATATCCGTATTCTCCTCGGTATTTTTTCTGTGGCTGTTTATTTCGGAAATAAGACGCAACGATGGGCGGATGTCCCGTGTCCCCGTCGCGGCTTTGATCGTCGTGTTCTCATTTCTGTGGATAGTGCTGGCGGCCGACTTGTTTTACTTCCGGTATTCCGGACGCAGGATGTCTTTTGAAATATGGCTGGCAGTTCAGGAAATCGCGCAGGTATCGGAGACGATATTGTCTCGTTACGCGCTTGTGGCGGTTTTCATGGCGGTTTTTGTAAAGGGACAGATTTTCCTGTTTTATAAGGTCATTCATTTCATAGAAAAAAAATTACCCGCCGGCAATATATCTCCGCTCGGAGGATTTTCGTCGGTTCTGGTTTTTTTAGTCGTTGCCGTCGTCGCGGGCCGCGGTGGTTTTCAGACGAGGCCCATAGAGCCGAAGACCGCCTTTGCCATGCTTGAAGACGTGCCGCTCGGCTACTTATCCCTCAACGGAGCATACACCGTTTCTCACGCCGCGTTGCACAATTTGCGAATTTCCTCGGAAGATGCGGATATTATTCCCGCCGACGTCCAAAGAGTCACGGGGCTTGTAGGTTCTCCGCGCGAAAGTTTTTCTTCGTGGAAATATCCGTTGAAGCGTTTTCGTCGGTCCGGCAAGATTTTGCCGGCTGGGAAAAAGAAGAACATTGTAATTTTCATAATGGAAGGCCTCTCGGCCGCTCATACCGGCGCGCTCGGCGGAATCGCGGGCGCCACGCCTTTCATGGATTCCCTGGCCGAAGACGGATTGCTGCACAAGAATTTTTATTCCACAGGAACCAGGACGATGCAAATACTGCCCGCCGTGTTGTGCTCGCTGCCTCCATTTTACGATTTCGCCCACAATTCCATAACTCTTGAACAGAATCGTGTCAGAAGCGTAGCTCATGTGCTCGGCGAGCACGGCTATTCTTCGATATTCGTGCACGGCGCCCGCAGGGACGTTTACAACAGGGATGCGCTGTTGACCGCTGCGGGTTTCAACGAGCATGTGGCGATGGATGATTTTAAGCGCAACGAAGTCCGCTTTTCAAAAGCTTGGGGCGTGCACGATGAGTATGTTTTTTTAAGAGCACACGAAGAGTTTCAAAAAATGCCGAGACCTTTCCTTGGCGTGGTTTTTTCTCTTTCCGCCCATCCGCCATATGACTTGCCGCCGGGCGAAAGGCCTTTCCGCGGACATTCCTTGAGAGACGACTTTCTTAACGCCGTGCGTTACTCCGACGATTCGCTTAAACAATTTTTCTCCGCCGCCGTGTCGTCGGACTATTATAAGGACACCATTTTCATAATCCTCGGCGACCATACCAGCGCGATGGGCCTTTCCGGTCCGCGCGACGTCTTCCGTATTCCTTTTGTGATGGTCTTTCCCGGCGGAAAACCCGACCGCGCGGTCATGCGCTCCCCCGCCTCGCAAACGGATATACTGCCCACCATAATGGATCTTGCCGGAGTGTCGTCGGAGCACGCTTCCTTCGGTCGCTCGCTGTTTGACGAGAATAAAAAGGGTTTTGCTTTTATGTACGCAAATGAGATAATTTACTGGGCTTACGGAGATTTTATTCTCGGCCACGACGGCAAAAGAAAGATATCGCTCCATTACAGAGGCCGCAAAGTTCCGTTTTCGCTTGCTCGACGCGTGATGTCCGGCGGAGAAAATATGCTCGATAAAATGGAAAACGATATTAAGTCATTTATGAGAGTGGGCCGAGGCGTCGTGCTCGGCAACCGGATTTGGCCTCCCCACGTGGAAGAAGAGTATAGTTCCTCCGGCACAATGACTCGGGGTGGAAATCCGTGAAGAAAACAATACTTAAAATCTCGGCGGGTACGGTCGCCGCGGGACTCTGCGTATATGCAGTTTTCGCCTCTATGGGAATATCCGGCATTCAGGCCGGTTCGGCATTGGTGTTTTTGGGATTGACGGCGTTCGTGTTCGCCGGCGGCGTCGGGAATATGATTCACTTTGACGACGACGCGGGTTTTCTGGCGCGCGCCGTCGTGTTTTTTCTTGCATGGAGTTTTGTCGCGTCCGCCGCCGGCGGAGCGGCCTTGGCCGGATTAAGAAATTTGGCTCCGTTAGTCGGCGCGTTTTCGATTTTTTGCGGTCTCGCCGCTTCGTCCCCGCGGGCGCGCGCCGCTTATCTTTCGGTCGCGCTGATGTTTTTCGCCGTTCAATCCGTTTACGGGATAGCCCAGTATTTTACCGGCATAGACATAACCCGCGGAGGATTTTCGGAGCCGTACTTGCGCGTGCGCGGGACACTGGGATATTTCAACTCGCTGGGCGGCGTTCTGGGAATGATGCTGCCGGTGGCGGCCGGTTTTGCGGTTTTTCCGTCGGACAAAAAAAAGAAGTTGCCGTATGCCGTCGCCGCTGTGTTGATGGCCGGAGCTCTTCTGGCGACTTTTACGCGCGGAGCGTGGATCGGCGCCGCGGCGGGTGTGGCCGTAGTATTCTTTTTGCGTTACGGCCGCCGCGCGTTCTTCATATTCGCTTTATTGCCCGCGATGCTGTTTCTTGCTCCGGTGCGTTCCCGTCTGGCCGATATTAAAAGCCGGCCCGAAACCGAAAGGGTTTATATGTGGAGAAAGTCGGCGGCCATGATAAAGACATCTCCCGTGTTAGGTTTCGGCGCCGGAGGTTTTGAGCGCGCCGCCGCCCGTGACGCGGCCGCCGGAATTATTCAAAAACACTTTCATCCGCATAATATTTTCATGGCTGCCGCTCTCGACGGGGGAATACCGCTTGCGCTTGCCCTCGCCGCCTTTCTTTTTGTTATGTTCCGTCGTGCCGCCAAAACTTTTGTGCTTGCCCGCGCAAGTTCTTCGGGCGGCGCGTCCGTTATGCCTGCGGCTCTTGCCGCCGGAGTTCTGGGCAGTTTGACGGACTTTGCGGCGCACGGTATGGTGGATAATCTATTCTCCGGCGAAACGCTTTATCTGCTGTGGTTTCTTGCCGGATGTTTATTTTTCTATGAAAAATAAATCCGTCGTATTTTTCGACGCGACACCCGCATGGTCCGGCGGAGCCAACAGAATATTGTTTCTGGCCAAGTCGCTTTCGTCCGCGGGTTTTTTTCCTCACATTGTATGTTTGCGCGGCGGACGGCTCGGCGAACTGGCCGGGCGGGCCGGCATCGACGTTTTTAAGATAAATCCTGTTTTCGACACGGATCCCGTCGCATTGTGCAGGATATTTTTTTATCTGCGTCGGATAAATGCCGCAGTCGCGGATATAAACTCTCCGGGATTTTACTGGATTGGCCTTGCCGCCGCCAAACTCGCGGGAGTAAAAACCGTTTTGACGCGGAATGTCCCTTACAGAAAACAAGGGCTTAAGAGGATCGTCAATAAATATCTGCTTTACGGCCGGTATGACCGCATAATATCTTTGTCCGCGGCGGTAAAGAAAGACCTTGAAAGCGATTACGGATTGTCCAATGTCCGGCTGATTTACGACGGTATTTTCAGCGCCGTTTCGCCGCCGTCGCCGGAAGAATCCGCGGCGGCAAAAAAAACTTTCGGTTTCGCGCCGGACGACATAGTTTTCGGTCTTGTCGGCCGTCTGGAAAAAAACAAGGGACAGCATGTGGCCGTGGAGGCATTCGCCGCCGTGGCCGACGCGTGTCCTCGCGCAAAGCTTCTGGTGGCGGGCGCCGGTGACGCCGGCTACGCGGAATATCTCTCGTCGCTCGCGCGAAAACTTAATCTTGCGGGGCGTGTATTGCTGGCCGGTTACGTCGAAGACGTGTCCGCGGTTTACAAGGCCTCCGACATTCTTGTGCATCCTTCTTTTTACGACAATATACCAATAAGCATTCTTGAGTCGCTTTCGGCGGGACGTCCCGTCATTGCCTCTCGGGTGGGCGGAATCCCCGAAGTCATCGTCGATAACGAAAACGGAATGCTTTTCGACGCCGGCTCGGCCGGACAACTCGCCGGGAAGATGTTGAAGATGGCCGCCGCGGACTATGCTGCTATCGGACGCGCCGCGTCGCCGGCCGTGGCCGAAAAATTTTCCGTCGTCGAAATGAAATCGAGATATATAGAGTTGATGGATGAACTCACCGGAGGATCCTCATGATTTACGTTGCTCTGCCGGCTTACAACGAAGAAAAAAATATTCCGCCTCTTCTTTCGGCGGTTTCCGAAACGCTCAAAGGCGCCGATTACAAAGTCGTAATTGTCGACGACGGTTCGACCGACGGCACTCTGTCGGCCGCTCGTCTGGCATCCGGCGTTATGCCCGTGGAAGTAATACCGCACGAAAAAAATATGGGCCTGGGCGCGGCGATAAAAACTTTGTTCGCGTATATCGCCAAAAACGTAAAGTCCGGCGACGTCGTCGTTACGATGGACGCCGACAATACCCATCCGGCCGCGCTCATCCCCTCGATGGCATCCCGTGTCGCGGAAGGCGCCGATATAGTGATTGCGTCGCGTTTCTGCGCCGGCGCGAAAACTCGCGGCGTGCCGTTTTACAGAAATCTTCTGAGCCGCGTCGCCGCTCTGATATTCAAAATCGCTTTTCGCATCAGGGGCGTAAACGATTATACAAGCGGATACAGGGTCATATCGGGCGCCATACTGCGCCGCTATTTCGACAGCCCCGAGGCCGCGCCGCTCGTAACAGAGGCGGGTTTTACCGCCGGCACCGAGATATTGATAAAACTATCGCGGCAACCCGGCGCGCGCATCGTCGAAGCGCCCCTTGATTTAAGATACGATTTGAAAGGCGGGGCTTCCAAAATGAAGGTGGTTTCGACGATGATAAAATATCTGAAACTTCTGAGGATGGCTTTCAAATGAAAATATGGCCCTGGGCGTTTGCGATTGTATTTGTTTTGACCGTCGCGGTAGTCGCTCTGCGCGCGTATTATTCGCGCAGAACTTTTATACTCTGTTACCACAAAATCGCGCCGTTCCGTCGGGGAGGGCTCAAAAGCTTATTCGTGCGCCCGCGATATTTTGCCGCGCAGATGGGCTATTTGAAACTGAGAGGATATAGAACCGTGTCCCTGCCCGAACTCGCCGGCATAATATCTTCCGGTCAAAAATTGCCGCCAAAAATTTTCGCCATTACTTTCGACGACGGCTACCGCGATAACTACACTTCGGCCTATCCGACGCTTAAAAAAAACGGATTCAGGGCTACGGTTTTTCTTATGGCTTCGGCGGTGGGACAAAATTACGCCTACCCGGGGGAACCCGCCGAAGAACATCTGTCTCCGGAAGAAATCAGGTTAATGTCGGACATAATCGATTTCGGCGCGCATACTCTAAGCCATCCCCGCCTCGCCGACGTTTCCGACGCCCAAGTCGCCGTCGAAGTATCCGGATCGAAAAAGGCGCTCAAGGATAAAGCGGGCGTGGACGCCGTCACTTTCTGCTATCCCTTCGGTTCCTGCGACGAGCGTTCGGTCGCTCTGGCGCGCTCGGATTACGTCGCGGCCTGCACAACCCGTCCGGGGCTTGTGTCCGCCGGAGCCGACCCTCATCTTCTCCCCCGTGTCGAGTTCAAAGATTTGTTTACTATGAGTTTTCGTGATTTTTTCAGGGCATTTGAGTTTTATCTGAAAATAGCCCTCGGAGCGTGACGAGCGTGTTGACATCGACCAAAGCGCGTTTGCTTTTTATCCTGGCCGTTTGCGGCATAATGTATTTTAACCGTCTCGGCGCGGCCACGCTTATTTTTGACGACGCGTTCTACGCTCAAAAGGCCAAAGAAATGCTGCGGGCCGATAACTGGCTCGTGCCCGTCTACGCGGGGAAGGCCGATTTTCAGGACGGCAAACCCATTTTTCACTACTGGGCGCAGATGGCGGGCGCGGGAATATTCGGTTCCGGGAATCTCGGCGCCCGTTCGGCCCAGGCCTTATTCGGTTTTGTCGGAGTTATTTTTTTATTTTTCTTCGCGCGAAGATTTTACAGCGAGCCGGTCGCTTTTATGGCCTCGCTGATTCTGGCTTTCACTCAGCAGTATCTGCATCACGCCAGGAGCGCCCAGCCCGATGTGCTTTTCACTTTATTCTTCACCGCCGCCGTCGCGGCGTATTATGCGGCGGTGTCCGGACGGGGTAAAATTTATTACTATTTGACCGGCATAGCGGCGGGTTGCGCCGTTATGACCAGAAACGTTCCGGGTCTGCTGGTTTTCGGCGTCATCGGCGCTCACGCAGTCCTTACGGGCGGTTTGTCGTCGCGGATGAGGGATAAACATTTTATCTTGGGCGCAATGTCAAGCATTGTCGTAATACTGCCGTGGTTTGTTTTTATGACTTTAAGATTCGGCGGGGAGTTCACGGAAAACTACATCGGACGAGTGGCGGCCATAGGCGTGGGCGGAACGGGTATTTATACGCCGTGGCACACGATAATAGTCAGGATAATCGAGAACTATTGGCCGTGGCTGCCTTTTCTTGCGATGGGAATATACAAGGAAATACGTCTGGTTTTGTCGCCGTTGTCGTCGAAAGAAGAAAAAAGCGGGTCGCTGTTACTGCTTATGTGGATAGCCGTTCCATTTGCGGTTTTTCAGGCCGCATCCGTCAGAGGTTCTCAATACATAATGCCGATTTACGTTCCCTTTGCCGTAGTGACAGCGCGGGTTTTCGACGGATTTCGCAATAATGAAAGATGGATGAAGGGGCTTGTCGCCGTGTCGGCGCTTGCGGCGGTTTTATATCTGTTTTTGCCGCTGGCTCCGAACACTTTGGACGTGGGACATTACGGGGAGTTAAAAGGATTGTTCGGCCATGTGCGGGAAGTTTCGCCCGCGCCGGTGGCGGTTCCCGTCGAAGATTACTGGTATTTTTCCAACGGTTTGAGATTTTACGCCGACGCCGAAGTCTCGGCCGCGTCGGCGGGCGGCATCGGGTCGGATATTCTTTCGTCGAGAGGCAAGTATTACCTTATGAGGTCGCGGGACTTCGCCGTGTTGACACAGAACGCGCGCCGTTCGTCGAAAATTATCGCGCGCACGGACAATTTCATCTTTTTGAAATCCGCAGGAAAAAACGGCCGTTGATGTTATCTTACCGCACGGGCGCGGTTCATAAAAAGCGCCGGCCGGGCCGATGGTTTTTGACGGTTTTAAGTTTTATGGTTACCGCGACGGAATTTTGACGGCGGGCGCCTTCGCGCTTTTGCGGTTGGACGCGAACACAAACCTTCCCTGTTCGCACAATACATAAAGTTTTTTTCTTGTCGCGGGGGCAAGATTTTCCGCGTCTTCTTTTTTCATGAGAAAATATTTTTTCAGGGGAGACGATACATGCGCCGCGATATCTTCGGGCTCGTCGACGGAATGCGTAACTCCCCTGTCGGCGTACCAGGGCAAAAGCGATATCATATCCCAATAGTAAAGTTTGTGGATAATAACTTTTTCGTCGCGGCCGGTATTTTTTGCTATGCAGGGCGCCAGAGCTTTTAGGTCGGGATTTCTGGATTTACTCAGGCGCACCGGCGCAAAAAATACTATGGCCGCGATTATTACCGCCGTCGCCGCGCCAGCCGAAACGATTTGCGGGCGGTATTTTCTCGTCCATACATTGAATATATACCCGTTGAGAACGCACCACGCCGGCCAAATCATCAAAAGATAATAATCCTCGCGGTATCCCGCCGCCGAAAATCCGGCGAATGTCACGCCCGCCCAGAAAAGTAAAATATAAAGCTTGCCGGCTTTTTCGCGGATAATCCGGACCGCGCCGAAGAATCCCGTTATTGCCCACGGGAAGAATCTCGATAAAAACATTCCCGAATAGAAAATCACGCCCCTGATTTTGTCGACGATACCCGCCTGTCCTCTGTCCCCGCCGCTTATTTTCCATAAGACCTGCTCTACGACATAAAACCGCCAGAACGCGTCGCCCTTAAAAATAATCTGCGGCACAATCCATGCCGCCGCAACTGCCGCCGCGCTCAACGGCCCGATCCAGAATTTCGGTTGCCGCAGAAGTTTTGGCTCGAAAAACAGTATGCAGGGAATTATCGATGCGTATATCGCGCCTGCCGGAACGCCTTTGGAAAGAAAGGCCAGCCCTGCCGCCGCGCCGCTTATCGCGTGCAATAAACCGGATTCTTTGCGCCGCGCGGCGACGAAGGACAAAAAAGAAACCGTAGTAAAAAAAACGAAGATACTTTCCAGTTCGCATTTGCGCGAATGTTTGAAGAAAAAAGGAGTGAGTATGAGCGTGAGCGCGGCCAGAAAACCGGTGTATTCATCGTCGATGGCGTTGCCCAGAAGATAAACCGCAAGTATAAGAAGCAATCCGAAGAAAGCCGAAACCGTCCTTGCCGTGAAATCGTCGGCGCCGGCTATCTTAAAGACCGCGCTTTGCAGCCAGAAAAAAAGAGGCGGATGATGATAAAAATCGACGAACTCTTCGGAATGCGGCCAGTGCGGGGTCAGGTAGTCGCCGGTGCGGGCCATCTCGCGCGAAATGGACGCGTAGGTGCATGAACCTATCGGCTGAAGGTCGGTATCTCCGAGTTTGGCGAACATACCGGCGAAACCCAGTATGAACACCGCCAAAAACATAGTGCGACGGTTATCGGGGAATATTTTTTTAAGTGCGGACATAGCGGGCATAAATAAAAATCGCCGCGTTTTTCGGCGGCCTCTTTTGCGGATTCAGCGGGTTCGTATTGAGTCGAGAGTTTCCGACAGTGTCCTGCGCGGTTTCCATCCGGTTTGTTTCCGCAGGGCGATAGATGAACCGCGAATATCTTTTACGTCGTTGGATCTGAACCTGGACTTCTCGCAGACTATTTTTATTTTCGGCGCGCTGTTTCCGCAGAGGATTTTTATTATCCGCTTCAAAGACACGGATTTTCCGGAGGATACGTTGTAAAATCCGGCCTTGCCCTTCAGCGCCAAAAGACACAGCGCATCCGCCACGTCTCTTACGTCGACAAAATCGCGTTTTACGCCGATGTCGCCGACTTTAAGTTCGCAGTCGCGCGTCTTGCCGGATTTTATTCTCGATATTTGCGCGGCGAAGGAACCCACGGAAAGCGATTCCGACATCGCGGGTCCGAGCACATTGAACATTCTGGCGACTATGACTTTAAGGCCGCGCGCGGAGTAAAAATCAGCCGCCTCGCTTTGCCATGATTTTACCAGGCCGTACGGGCTGACGGGCGACAAAATCGAATTTTCGCGCACCGGTAATTGTGATTTTTTGGCCGCGCCGTACTCTGCCGCCGAGCCGACTAAAATTACCGTCGGCGACGGCTTAACGCACAAGGACGCTTCCATGAGCGAGACGGCCGACGCCAGATTGGCTCTTATCAGCACGTCCCACGGCAGAATGGTCGCTGCGCCCGTGCCGGCAAGATTCACGATTACGTCCGGTTTTACGCGGGCGACAAGCGCTTTCGCCGCTTGTAAATCGGCCGCGTCGCATTTTATAAAACCGATATTTTTTCCGCCTTCCGTTTTTGGGAGGCGCGCAGCGGCGTTTTTAACGTCGGAAGCCGCAATCGTTGCGCGGGGAAAACGTTTCGCGGCGGCGGCTATGAAATATCCGCCCATATAACCGCCCGCGCCCGTTACAAGAATTTTCTTTATTTCACGCATTTTTTAAGAGTTGTCATTGCGAACCGCCCGCAGGGTGGTGAAGCAATCTCAATTTTCGATAAAAACATGCGCGAGATTGCTTCGTCACCCCCGCCTGCGGCGGGGCTTCCTCGCAATGACATGTTTTATATCGCGCATAATACGACAATTATAATTTGAGTTTTCCGGCCCTGGCGAGTTCCGCGGCTTTCTGATAATCTTCGTGACGGCCTATGTCCAGCCAGAAGCCGTCGTGCGGGACGCATAAAACTTTCATCCCGTTTTTTTTGAGACGCAGCAGCAAGTCGGGCATCCCTATCGACTCGCCCTTCCGTATCAGAGAAACCGCACCGCGTTTCAGCGCGTATATTCCGGTGCTCACGTAAAATAACCGCGATGGTTTCTCCGAGTACGACGCCAGCCGCCACTTATCGTCGGGCTCCACTATGCCGTATTCGATTACGGCTTTTCTTTTGGTAACGCACACCGACGCGTCCGCGCCGGATTTTTTATGCCGCGCCAGAAACTTGCCGTAATCGACGTCCGATAGAATATCGCCGTTGGTAACAAGAAAGTTGTCGTCGAGGCCGCCCGCAAGTTTCAAGGCGCCCGCGGTGTTGAGGGGTTTAATCTCGTGCACGTAGCGGATTTTTACGCCCAGCTTTTTACCGTCGCCGAAGTATGCCCGCAAGAGTCCCGCGAGGTAACCCGTGGAAATAACCATTTCGCGGAAGCCGCATTTTTTAAGGCGCCTTATTATTATCTCAAGCACCGGCACGTCGCCGACGGGCATAAGCGGTTTTGGAATTATCGTCGTGTAAGGTCTTAGCCGCGAGCCCTTTCCGCCCGCAAGTATTATCGCTTGCATTTATAAGTTGTAAACCTCCGGTTTGTACGACCTTATGTTCGCGCGGACGTAGTCAATGGTTTCGCGCAAGCCATCTTCAAGCGTGTACGACGGTTTCCACCCTGTCGCGCGGCGGGCTTTTGAAGCGTCGGAGATAAGCACCAAAACTTCGCTTTTCGACGGGCGCACCCGGATTTTGTCCGTTATTATTTTGAGCTTTAATCCGGCTATCGACGAGATAATCTTTATGAGCTCGCCCACGCTCACGCCCCTGCCCGTGCCGAGGTTCAGTGTTTCTCCGTCGGCGGCGCGTTCGGCGGCTTTTATAAATCCCTCGACCGTATCTTTAACGTAGGTAAAGTCCCTGACCGGCCCGACGGAGCCGACTTTGACCTCGCCTCCGTGTGTCAGCATCTGCGATATTATCGTCGGAATAACGGCCCTGGCCGACTGCCCCGGGCCGAAGGTGTTAAACGGTCTGACAGTAACGACCGGAAGGCCGAATGAACGATGGTAACTCTCCGCTATTTTATCCGCCGCTATTTTCGAGGCCGAATAGGGCGACTGTCCCACAAGGGGATGTTTCTCGTCGATAGGAGTGTATTGCGCCGTGCCGTAAACTTCGCTTGTGGAAGTGTGGATGACTTTATGCGTCTTGTTTGCCCTGGCCGCCTCCATTACGTTGAGGGTTCCCTTGATGTTTGTCTCGACGTAGTGTTCCGGAGCGACATAGGAAAACGGTATCGCAATGGCCGCCGCCAGATGAAACACGGCGTCGGAATCCTCCGTTATTTTTTTTACGAAGAACGGATCGCGTATATCTCCCGATATAACTTTTACTTCTTTGATAATTTCGCGGGGCAATTCTTCGAGGCGGCCCCAGTTGTTGCGCGAATTGTAGTGGACCAGAGCCGACACCTTCGACCCTTTTTCTACGAGAGCGCGTACCAGGTGGCTTCCTATGAAGCCGCCCGCTCCGGTGACAAGAACTCGGGATTTTTTCAGTAGCATATCGTAAACCGTGTTTCCTTTTGAATTTTAAGAATGAATCCGCACGTAGTATATAAAAAATTGTCACATCTTCCCAAAATATGTATAATACCGGAATTATGGACGGCAAAACCGTAATTTTTATCGCGGTTGTGACCATCGTGCGGGCCGTTTTGTCGGCTTCGCTGGAACTCCATCCCGACGAAGCGTACTACTGGCTCTGGTCCAGGCATCTTGCCGCGTGCTATTTAGACCATCCTCCGTTCGTCGCGTTTTTAATAAGAATGACGACGATATTTTCGGATGCGGAATTTTGGGTGAGATTTTCCGGGCTCCTCGGCGGTGTCGGGGTAAGTTTACTGGCTTATCTGCTCTCGCTTGATATTTTCGGCTCCAAACGGGCGGCGTTCTGGAGCGTGGCGATATTAAATGTTATGCCTCTTACGGGCGCCGGTTTCGTGATAACGCCCGACATCCCGTCATTCTTTTTCTGGGCGCTGTCCGTGTGGATTTTCTGGAAAATCGTTCGTGCCCCCGATTATTCCGGCACACGCCTGTGGACGGCGCTGGGCGTCGCTTTCGGACTTTCGATGTTGTCTAAATATACTTCCGTATTGTTCGCCCCGTGCGCTCTGCTCTTTTTGACAGTGTCCGGCGCGCACCGACGGCATCTTAAAACTTTTAAGCCATATCTGTCGCTGCTGATAGCCGCCGCGATTTTTATGCCGGTGGTTTACTGGAATTATATGCGCGGATGGGCGTCGTTCGCGTTCCAGTGGGCGCACGGAACCTACGGGGCGGGGAAGTGGTTCAACATCGCGGAGTATCTGGGGGGACAGGCGCTCAACGGCGGAATTTTTATTTTTATTTTAATGCTCGCCGCTTTTTGGGGGGCGATACGAAGCGGCGATTGGCGTTTGCGCTTTCTTTCGTCGATGAGTATTCCGGTATTTATTTTTTTCGGATGGGCGTCTTTTAAAAAAACAGGGGAGTTAAACTGGACTGCCCCCGCGTTTTTTGCCGCTGCGGTTCTGGCTTCCGGCTGGGCGTTCGCCCCGCTTGGCGTTCCGGGTGAATCCGCTCCCGCCTTCAGACGGATTTTCGCGCGTTTCTCCGTGGTTTTCAGCGGGGCGCTCGTAGCCGCGCTGTGGACGCACGCGCTGCTCGGCGCGCTGCCTATGTACCGCGTCGACGAAAAATGGGCGCTTATGGATCCGGTCAATCGTTTTCGCGGATGGCGGGATTTTACCGCCGAAATTGAAAGCGCGGCGAAGGGCGACCCGGTAATAGCCATAGATTACCAGTCCGCTTCGGAACTTTTGTATTACTCGCGTATGCGTCTGGACGTGCGCGCCGGAACGAATAATTTTCCGTACTGGCGCCAAGATAATGCCGCCGTGGCCGGACGCTGCGTGGCCTACGATTATTACACGGATGTTTATTCCGGCCCCGTCAATCCGTCGAATTACGGAGCCGTGAAACAAAAACGAATTTTTGAGGCCAAATATCGCGGTCGTACAATAAGGACATACACCGTATACGACTGCCGCGGCTTTAAGGGGTTTTAATCATATGAAGTGTCTGGCGATAATACCCACGTACAATGAAAAAGAGAACATCGCGACGCTTATAGAGCGCATTCTGTCCCTCGGCAAGGGATTCGATATACTCGTTATAGACGACGGTTCGCCCGACGGCACTGGCGATATCGCATCCAAGATAAGCGAGTCGAACCGGTCGGTTACGCTGATGCGCCGCGCCGGCAAGTCGGGTCTGGCCAGCGCGTACATAAAAGGATTCGGCTACGCGCTTGAAAAAAATTACGATGTCATATTCACCATGGACGCGGATTTTTCTCACAATCCCGATTATATGCCCGGTATGCTGGAGCGTATTACGTCGTCGGATTACGTCATCGGTTCGCGCTATGTCGCGGGCGGAGGGACGAGCGGCTGGCCTCTTTCAAGACGGATAATAAGCCGTCTCGGGAATTTTTACGCGCGCGCCGTCACCGGCATAGGCATCCGCGATTGCACGTCCGGATTCGCCTGTATCAAGACCGGCGTCCTGCGCTCCGTCGGAATATCCGCGATCAAAACGGAAGGATACGGCTTTTTGATAGAGTTGAAATATCTTGCGGCCCGCGCGGGCTTCGCGGTTTCGGAATACCCCATAGTGTTCACCGACCGTGTGGCGGGGAAATCCAAAATATCCAAAAGCATAATTTTTGAGGCGATGGCGCTCGTCTGGAAACTCCGCTTTTCGCGATGATGTCCGCGCTGTCTTCCTGCGATAGCTCCGCGACGGTATTGTGTCGTTTATGCGTGAAAATCTGAGTTTACTGCTCGCCCCTCTGACCTTTCCGTATTACCTCGGATATCTGGCCCATCGACGTCTGACCGCGCCCCGCAAATTCGATTGTCCCGTCGTCAGCGTAGGCAATATTACGTGGGGCGGGTCCGGCAAGACGCCGACAGTGATAAAACTGGCGGAAGATTTTCTGGCGGCCGGACGGAAAGTCGCCGTTCTGTCGCGGGGATACGCGGGGAAGTCGTCTTCCGGCTCGTCGCCGCTGTGCGTTTCCGACGGCAATTCGATAAAAGCGTCGCCCGAAGAGGCCGGCGACGAACCTTATCTTATGGCCGAAAAAATCGGCAAAGCCGTGATACTTGCGGGAAAAAATCGCGCCGCCTCGGCAGCCGCCGCGATAAAAGATTACGGCGCGGATGTCCTGATTCTCGACGACGGCTTTCAGCGCTGGGATATGGCCAGAGACCTCGACATTGTGTGCGTCGACGCCCGCAATCCCTTCGGCAACGGTTTGTTGATTCCGGCGGGAATTTTGCGCGAGCCGCTGTCGGCGCTCGGCCGCGCGGGGCTGGTGGCGCTGACGAATATCGATCAAATTTCCGCCGAGGAAGCGGATACTCTCAAAAAAATAATATCGCAACGCACTTCGGCCCCGGTAGTAACCGCAAGACACGCTCCGTCCGGCACAAAGAACGTGTTTACCGGCGAGATGCGGGATATCGCCGCAGCCCGCGAGGTCGTGGGATTTTCGGGCATAGGCAATAATCAGGGCTTCAAAAAAACTCTTGCGGCGATGGCCGGCGGTTTGAAGCGTTTTTATCCTTTTGCCGACCACAGATGGTATTGCGAAAAAGATATTTTCAAAATGCTCGGGGAAAATCCGTCCGCGATTTTCGTTACGACCTTGAAGGATGCCGTCAGATTCGCCACTTTCCGGTCGCTGCCTCGGGAAAAGTTTTTCTACGCGGACGTAAATTTTGAAATTGTCGAGGGAGAAAACGCGTGGCGCGAAAAATTAAAGCCGTTATTTTAGACAGAGACGGCACTGTCATCGCAGAGAAAAATTATCTCAATCGCGTCCGCGACGTAAGTTTGCTGCGCGGCGCCGCAGCGGCGCTGGCGGAACTTCGGCGCGCGGGTTACCTTTTGATAGTGGCCACGAACCAGTCGGGCGTGGCCCGCGGGTATCTCGACGAGAAAAAACTTAATGCCATCAACCGTAAAGTTATCCGCCTGCTTGCCGACCGCGGCGTGGACATCGACGCCGTTTATTACTGCCCCCATCCCGTCGACGGCGGCTGCGCCTGCCGCAAACCCGCCACCGGGATGATAGACGCGGCCATAAAAAAATTTCGATTCGACCCGAAACTGTCTTTTTGCGTCGGAGATAAAATTACGGATATCGAATTCGGACACAATGCCGGAATGAAATCCGTAATGGTGCTTACCGGCCACGGCGCCGAGGAACTTGCCGAGGCAAAACGTTCCCGCCTCACCCGCGCCCGTCGCAAAAGCCGTCCGGATTTTGCCGCCCGCGATTTAGCGGAAGCGGCAGAGTGGATAATCGCTCAAACGACACTATGATGCCATCCTGCCCCTGCCCGTTTCTGCAATCCCTTTTTGCCGAGTGCCCCGGGTTTTTTGTTTCAAAAGCCCGCAACCTCGCAAAATGTATCTTTTGTAAGTACGTGTTGCGCGTCTCCATAAGTCCCCCTGTGTCCCCCTTTATTAAAGGGGGACACAGGGGGATTTTTTGTCACCCCGTCACTTTTTCACTGTTTTTTTCTTTTTCTATTTTCTATTTTCTATTTAGCACTCACGCTCTTTTCGCCGCATCTCCGCCGTCGTCGCACAAGATAATATGGGGCGACACTCTTGCCGCGATATCCGCCCGCCATTACGGCTCGGCGCGGTTCTATCCGGCCATAGCCGCCGCCAATAAAATATCCAACCCTCATTTGATAATCGTCGGAGGTATTTTGATACTTCCGGACATTTCCGAGTTGGAAGCGGTCGCTGCCGCCGCCTCGCCCCCTGACATTACCCCGCCGATACCAATTGTTCAAGTCGCTCCGTGTACGCCAGATGCCGTCGTTGTTTCGTCGGAGACGCCGAGCGCTTTTATCTGGCGCAAAGTCGACAATTCGGCTTTTGCCGTCGGCGAACATTTGACTTTTGAAATCAAGTGGCAGTTTATCACGGCGGGAATTGCCGTTATGAATGTAGACCGGATTGTTCCTGCGCCATCCGCTCCCGAACGGCTGTCTTACAAAATAGTCACCGAAGCCCGCTCCACGCCCTTTATCGACGGATTCTTTAAAGTCCGCGACACCAACATATCCTATATCGACGTGGAAAGTATTTGTTCGCACTCTATAGAATCCGATATCTCCGAGGGCAATTTCCGCAAAAAAGAACAAATAATATTCGATCAGGCAAATAACGCTTTTGCCCTCTCCGACGGCAGAACCGGCCCGACCGGACCATGGGTGCAGGACGTTTTGAGCGCCCTTTACTATGTCCGGCTGCTTCCTCTTGAGCCCGGCGCGCAGTTTTCTTTTCCCGCCCATTCCGGAGATACGACATATCCATTGTCCGTCAGAGTACTGGGCAGAGAGAAGGTTCGCGTTCCGGCCGGCGAGTTTGACTGTTTTAAGCTTGAACCGGCGTTGAGGGGAGACGGCGTGTTTAAGGCGAAAGGCCGGCTTTGGGTGTGGGTTACAGCCGACGCAAGACGAATGCCCGTCCTTATGAAGTCGCAGGTTTTCATCGGCTCTGTCGACGCGGTGCTTAGGGAATACAGATAAAGCAGTGGATAGTGGTTAGTGGCGAGTAAAAGCAAAAAGTTTTTCTAACCACTAACCACTAACCACTTTTTGTTACAGTTCCGTCAAAAATGTATAATTTCCGAGTTACATGCTCCGGGAAAGTGAAAATAATTGAATAAAAAACACTTGACAAAATTATATGCTTATAGTATGATAATAGTAGTATTAAAATTATAAATTACAGCGGAGGCGCATTATGAATACTGCTAAACTAACCGTTACTATTCCTTGTGATAAATATGAGAGGATAGAAAAAGAGAAAAAGCAAAAGGGTCTTAATAGAAGCGCTTTTGTTAATCTGATGATATCCTTTTTTTTCCAGGAAGAAGATGAGGCGGAGAAGGTTAAGAGATATATATCCGGCTATAAGAAAAAACCCGAGGACATAAAGAAAATAGCCGCCTTTGAAAATATCCAGTCAAAATCATTGGGGGAATTTTAGCATGCGTAAATGCGAAGTGTGGTGGGCAAATCTGCCCGCCCCTATCGGCAGGCGGCCGGTTGTGTTGCTCTCAAGAGATGCGGCATATGGTGTCCGCAGCGCTGTTACTGTGGCTGAAATTACTTCTACAATACGAAACATACCGGTAGAAGTGCCATTGGATATATCCGATGGACTGCCAAAAAAGTGCGTTGCGAATTTAGACACGATAATAACCATACCAAAAGCGCACCTTGACACTTTAATAACCACTCTCGGTCAGGAGAAAATAAAACAAATTAATGAAGCGATAAAGTTTGCTCTGAGTCTATGAGGCGAAATCTATAAAGTTACAGGCATTTATCTGGCGCTGACATAATCTACGACTTTGAAATGGCCCGCGCCGTTTAGTCGTTGAGATAAGGAGATTTCATTGTATGAGACATGTAATTTTAGCGATTTTTCTTTGTTTTTTTGCGACAGGATGCGCGACGATTAAATCGCTTATGACCGTTTACCCTGAGTGGTCACCATACGAAGGGTTTAACCCGGTCACGGATAGGGATCTCGGTAGTGAGTTTTTCGACTTAACCGGCCGGGCCGACGCTATGGAAAAAATCAATAGAAAAGAGTTTGTAAAAATGGGGCAAGTTACATATAAGACGACATGGAATGAGAAAGTGTTTGAAGCTTTGAAATCGGAAGGAAAAAGAATGGGCGGAGACGCCATTACGAAACTCAAAAAAGACCATATTTTGGGCGAGTGGGTTGGGGCCGAGATAATAAAATATAAGTAAATACTTTTATAGAACGAGAGGCGACATTTTATGGCGAAAATACTCTTCATCAACTCTCTTGTTTTTCTTTTTTGTGTTAATTCGGTTTTTGCGCAGCAAATCGTACTTGACCTTACTGCCGTCGCGGACCGCAATATACAGGCAGCGCTATATAAAGTCCATAAAGTTTTTACCGAGAATAAATGGGTTGAAAACATTCGGATACTTAATCAGAATTACAGTGAATCTAAAAGATTTTACGATACTATGACCGAGTTATCAAAGCACAAAGGCGGACTTTTGGGATATTACCAAGACCGTGCGATTGACCGGTTTGACAGGGCTGGCAAATCAGCGTATTGGCGTTTAAGGATGCCCGACGGCAATGAAAAGACAGGTTTTTAAGAAACCGGATTTATCGAAAGTCAAAAGAATCGCTTTGGACGCTCGTCCGGGCAAAGTGGCGACGGAGTTTTTCGCAAAGCCCGCGTCTTCCCGTATGTCCGACATCATTCCCGATATACTCGCCGGCAAAAACATAAAATGTCTTGCGGAGGCGATCCGCGCCGCCCGACGGAAAAATAAGCCCGTAGTTTTGGCGTACGGCGCCCACCTGATAAAATGCGGCCTCTCCCCGCTCGTCATATCCCTCATCGAAAAAAGATGGATCACCGCCTGCGCGACCAACGGCGCGGGTATAATTCACGATTTTGAAATAGCGCGCTCCGGACGCACTTCCGAGGAAGTGGCCGACACGATAAAAGACGGTTCTTTCGGGATGGTCAAGGACACCGGCATTTTCCTTAACGCCGCGGCTTCTATGGCTGCCGCCGAGGGCTACGGCCTCGGAGAGACCTTCGGCCGCGCTGTTCTGGGCTCGAATTTCTGGCATAAAAAATTAAGCATAGCCGCCGCGTGCGCCCGCAAACAAATGCCATTTACGGTTCATGCGGCCATCGGCACGGACATAATTTATCAGCATCCCGAATGCGACGGCGCGGCGTGGGGCGCGTCGAGCTACACTGATTTTCTTAAAATGATATCGGTAGTTTCATCTCTGGGCGACGGCGGAGTTTTTATGAATTTCGGCAGCGCCGTGATTATTCCGGAGGTTTTTCTTAAAGCGCTCAGTGTCGCCAGAAATCTGGCCGGCGGAGCGGGCAAGATAGACAACTTCACTACGGCGAATTTCGATATGTACAGGATGTATCGTCCGTTTCAGAATATCGTTTCGCGTCCCGTGGCGGCGTCTGAATCGGGCGCGGGTTACGACTTCAGCGGACATCACGAAATAATGCTGCCGCTGCTGTATCATTTACTGACGACAAAATGAAAACAGTTAATGTCGGGAAAATTAAAATCGGCGGAGAAAATCCGCTGGTTCTTTTTGCGGGGCCCTGCGTTCTTGAAAAAGAATCCGAAGCCCTGGCGATAGCCGAACGGCTCGTCGACATAACCTCACGTCTTCAAATCCCGTTCGTTTTCAAAGCGTCTTACGACAAGGGTAACCGTTCTAACGTAGATTACTACCGCGGCCCCGGCATTGAAAAAGGCCTGAGGATGCTCGATAACATCCGCAAGGCGACCGGCGCGCCCGTCATTTCCGACATTCATTGCCGCGCCGAAATTCCCGCCGCCGCCGAAGTCCTCGACATAATCCAGATACCGGCTTATCTTTGCCAGCAGACAGATTTGGTTGTGGCGGCGGCGAAAGCGCTCAAGCCGCTGAACATCAAAAAAGGACAGTTTCTGGCGCCGTGGGATATGGGCAAGGTGGCGGCAAAGGCCGCTTCCGCGGGCAACGAAAATATAATGCTTACCGAGAGGGGGAATTTTTTCGGATACAATAATCTCGTCTGCGATATGCGCTCCATCCCGATAATGCGCGAAACCGGACATCCCGTTCTGGCCGACATAACTCATATGGTGCGCCTGCCCGGCCCGCCGTCGAAAGACGCTTCCGGCGGACAGCCGCAGTTTATCGCGCCTCTCTCATACGCGGCCGTCGCGGCCGGCGCCGACGGTCTTTTCCTTGAAGTCCATCCGGAGCCCAAAAACGCGCTCTGCGACGCCGCCAGTATGCTGCGTCTCGATTTATTGGAAAAAGTTCTTGAGACCGCAAAAAAAATCAGCGAAGCCGTCCGCGCTAAAGGAAAATAAAGATATGAAAATTTTCATCGATACCGCCGATCCCGCCGCCATAAAAAAATTCGCGGACATGGGCATTTTGGCCGGCGTTACGACAAACCCGACTCTTCTGGTAAAACAAATGTCGTCTTCTTCCGGCGCGCCGGCTGCGTCGGAAAGCGCTTTCGCCAGACAGAAGGCCATACTCAAAGAAATCTGCGACGTCGCCGTCTGCGATGTCCTTGCCGAGCCGGTCAGCGTCGACGCCGAAAATATAATCTCCGAGGCCGCATTCCTCTGTTCAATTTCAAAAAGAATCGTGGCCAAAATACCGCTTACCGCCGAGGGACTAAAGGCGGCCGCCGTTCTTAAAAAAAGAAATATCCGCGTGGCTTTTACGCTTGTTTTTTCCGCGGAACAGGCAATACTTGCCGCCGCCGCCGGAGCCGATTATATTTGTCCGTTTGTGGGCCGGCTCGACGACGCCGGACAAAAAGGCGTCGAAGTCATAGGCGATATGGCGTCGATTTACGCGGCCTCCGGAGTCAAAACGCGGATAGTCGCCGCCTCTATAAGAGGACTGGAGCACGTGACGGCATGCGCCCGTCGCGGGGCTTACGCGGCCACCGTGCCGCCCGGGATAATCGACGAAATGATAAAGCACGAACTCACCGCCAAAGGCGTGGAAAAATTCACACAGGACTGGTCTAAAGCAGCGCGATGATCGACAAAAAAATACTCGCCGAAGCGCGAAGAGTTCTTCTTACCGAAGCCGCCGCCGTCAAAGAACAGACGAGGCATTTGGGCCCGGGGTTTCTTGAAGCCGTAAAGATAATCGTGGCCTGCGCGGAAGCGGGCGGCAAGCTTATGGTCACCGGTGTGGGGAAGTCGGGGCTGATAGCAAGAAAAATCTCGGCCACATTCTCGTCGGTGGGCGTTCCGTCGGTTTTTGCCAACATCACCGAACTCGTTCACGGCGATTTGGGAATGATATCTTCCCGCGACACAGTTCTGGCGCTTTCCTACTCCGGCGACTCCGACGAACTCAAAAAAGTCCTGCCTCACGTCCGCGAAATCGGTTCGGGTATTATAGCGATGACCGGCCGCCGCGGATCGTATCTGGGTAAACTCTCCGACTGTATTCTTACCGTTGCGGTGGCCAAAGAGGCCTGCCCTTACAATATGGTTCCCACGTCCTCTACGACCTCGATGCTGGCCGTGGGCGACGCTCTTGCTCTGGCTACCGCAAAAGTAATGGGTTTCAAAAAAGACGATTTCGCAAGATTCCATCCGGGCGGAAACCTCGGCAAGCGTTTGAACTTGAAAGTCGCGGATCTTATGCGGAAAGGCCGGAGCAATCCCGTAATAAGAGACACGGCCTCCGTTCCAGCCGCCCTGGCCGCCATGACCGCCTCAAAACTCGGCGCGGTCAGCGTGGTTGATTCCCGCGGACGTCTCATAGGATATTTTACCGACGGAGACCTGCGCCGCCGCCTGCAAAAAAAGAACGGGGCTTCTGCGCTTTCCGCGCGCATATCCGCGGTGATGACCGCGTCCCCCAAAACGGCCATGCCGGCCCAGAGCGCCTGCGACGCGGCCTCAATGATGAAAAAATACAACTGCGACAATCTGCCCGTCGTGGATTCTTCCGGCCGCCCCATAGGAATTATCGACGAAAGGGACCTTGTGACATCGGGGCTTATATGAAAAAACTTATCCGGCGCGTTCGTGATATGCGCGGCAAAAAAATAATCGTCGTCGGGGATGTAATGGCCGACGCTTTCATTTACGGCAAAGTCACCCGCATATCGCCGGAGGCGCCCGTTCCGGTGGTTGAGGTCACCGGCGAAAAATATATGCCCGGCGGCGCGGCCAACGTTGCGTCGAACATTGTCGCGGTCGGGGGACGGGCCGTTATACTGGGCTCCGTCGGAGCCGATACCGCCGGAAGACGGTTGTCCGTCACTCTTAAAGAGCGCGGCATAGACGTAAGCCGCATGATTTCCGACGATTCCAGGCCGACAATAATGAAGACCCGCGTAATAGCCCACCATCAGCAGGTAGTGCGTTTCGACAGGGAAATAAAAGGCGATCCGTCGCCCGCGGTGCTTTCCCGTCTGATAGATGGTTTTAAGTCCGTCGCATCCGCCGCCGACGCGGTGATAATTTCCGACTACGGCAAAGGCGTGATAAACCGCAGAATGCTCGACACCGTAATACCGTATTGCCTGTCCCGCAAAATTCCCATAACCGTAGACCCCAAAGTGGAACATTTTCTTGATTACAAAAAAGTAACCTGCCTCACGCCCAACCTTTACGAAGCCGCCGACGGTATGAAAGCCAAACTGCCATCTTCGGAATCGGCGGTGCGGGCGCTCGGTTCCTCCATAATGAAAGCGCTCCGCTGCCGCACGCTCATAATAACCCGGGGCGAAAAAGGCATGACGCTTTTCGACGAGGGCGGAAAAATCACCGATATGCCGACCCGCGCCAAAGAAATTTTCGACGTGACAGGCGCCGGCGATACCGTAATATCGGTGTTTACGCTTGCGTTGGCCGCCGGATCCTGTTTTAGCGATGCCGCGGAACTTGCCAATTATGCCGCGGGCATAGTGGTGGGCAAACTCGGCACCGCCACGGTTTCCGCCGACGAACTGACGGAGGCGCTTTCGTGACGAGGCGCCCGCCGACGGCTGTTATTTGTCGGGCGGCGGCGGACGACCTATGAAGACCGTCTGCGTTATACCCGCAAGATACGCCTCGACCCGTTTCCCGGGGAAGCCGCTTGCCGTCATCAAAGGCAAACCGCTGATACAAAGAGTTTGGGATAATGCGCGCCGCGCGGCCAAAGTTTCGGCGGTTATAATCGCCACCGACGACGAAAGAATCCGCGCCGCGGCGACGGCCTTCGGCGCCGAAGTCGTTATGACGCCGACGGACTGCGCCACAGGCACCGAACGCGTGGCCGCCGTCGCCCGAAAAATCGAAGCCGACGCCTATGTAAACGCGCAGGGCGACGAGCCGCTGATGCCGCCGTCGGTAATCGACGCCGTCGTCAAGGCGCTTGAAGCCGACGAGTCCGCCGCTTGCGCCACGGCCTTTTTTGAAACCGCCGACGAAAAACTGGCCGCCGATCCCGATACCGCCAAAGTCGTTTTGGACAAAAACGGGTACGCGCTTTATTTTTCCCGCGCGGCGATTCCTTTCGTTTCCCGTCATTCCGGCGCGCGCGCCCTGTATAAAAAGCACATAGGAATTTACGCCTATCGAGGCGATATTCTTTTGGGCATAGCGGCTCTTCCCGTGTGTCCCGCCGAGGAAGCCGAGAAACTTGAACAGATAAGATTGCTCTGGAACGGGCTTAAAATAAAATGCGTGAGCGTGGCCGCGGATACCGTCGGTGTGGATTCGCCCGACGACATAGCCAAAGTGGAGAGGTTACTAAGTGAAGAATAAAATACTCGTAGTCACCGGCGGCGTCGTCAGTTCGCTCGGCAAAGGCATAACCTCGGCGTCTCTGGCGCTTCTGATGAAACAAAGAGGTTTCAAGGCCGATATAATCAAGTGCGATCCTTACATCAATGTCGATCCGGGCACAATGTCCCCTTACCAGCACGGTGAGGTTTTTGTCACCGACGACGGCGCGGAGACCGATTTGGATCTGGGACACTACGAGAGATTTTTGGGTCCGGGTATGACCCGCCTGAACAACATAACCGCCGGACAAATATATCAGACGGTCATAGCCAAGGAGCGTCGCGGCGATTATCTGGGCAAAACCGTCCAGGTCATACCGCACATAACCGAGGAAATTAAGCGGCGCATAAACCTGGTTGCCTCCCGCGCCGACATAACTATCGTCGAAATCGGCGGCACCGTCGGAGACATCGAAGGTCTGCCGTTTCTTGAGGCCGTCCGTCAGCTCAGAAGCGACCGTGGCCGGCAAAACGTGGCCTATGTCCACCTTACGCTTGTGCCCACGCTTTCGCCGTCGCAGGAAATAAAGACCAAACCGACCCAGCACAGCGTGATGAAACTGCGCGAGATAGGTATAGACCCTGATGTCATAATATGCCGTTCGGAGCGGCCGCTGGCGGCCGACGTAAGGGCAAAACTCTCGCTCTTCTGCGGTGTTCCGCCGGAGTGCGTGATCGGGGAGCCGAACGTCGCGCGCTCGATATACGAAGTGCCGCTGCATCTGCACGCGCAGCGCGCCGACGACATTATTCTTGCGGCGCTCGGCATAAAACGCGCCCGCCGTCCGTCGCTGGAGGACTGGAAAAAAATAATACCGCGCGCTTATCCCGCGCGTGTGGTCATCGGCATAGCGGGCAAATATACTCAGGTTAAGGACGCCTACAAAAGCATTTTCGAGGCGTTGCATCACGCCGCCCACGCCAATCGGGTAGGCGTTAAAATAAAATATATAGATACCGAATCCGCATCGGCTCTCAGAGATTTCGGAGGATGCGACGGTATCCTTGTGCCGGGCGGTTTTGGAGATCGCGGCATAGACGGCAAAATAACGGCCGCGCGTTACGCCCGCGTATCCAAAAAGCCGTACTTCGGCATATGTCTGGGAATGCAGGCCGCGGCGATAGATTTCGCCCGTTCGGTCATCGGCATTAAAAAGGCCCATTCCGCCGAGTTCGACCCGAAAACGCCCGATCCCGTCATCAATTATATGGACGGCCAGCGCGGTATCAAACAGAAGGGCGGCACTATGCGCCTCGGAGCGTATAACTGCCGGCTGGACCCGGGGCGCAGCGTATCGCGGTCCTGTTACGGCGCAAACTCCGTGCGGGAGCGGCACCGTCACCGTCTGGAATTCAATAATACTTACAGGGAAATATTTCAGAAAAATGGAATGTTGTTTGCCGGCGTTAATCCGGAAAAGAATCTCGTAGAGATTATCGAAATAAAAAATCATCCGTGGTTCGTGGGCGTGCAGTTTCATCCGGAGTTTCGCTCCACGCCTCTGGCACCGCACCCTCTGTTTGCGGGATTTATAGCGGCCGCGAAGAACCGCGCGCGCGGTTTGAAGCGATAGACCTAAGACTTTGCGGATATTTCGATTGTCATTGCGAGCCGCACATAGGGTGGCGCGGCAATCCCGCTTTTGTGAGTAGGGACAGGTCGCGACCTGTCCCTACAAAATCCTCGCAATGACAAATGGAGCAATTACGACTTTAACGTAAAAGGTTTAACGGAGACAAAATCATGAAATGCCCGAAATGCGGAACGGAAAACAAGGACAATGCCCGTTTCTGTAAACGATGCAAGACCAGATTCGACGCGGCTCCGGTCAAAGCGGAAGTAATCTGGCGGCCCGACTGGAAGTGGCATTTGAAAACCCTGTCGATAATATACGCGATTCTGATAGTGCTTTTTTTCGCCGCGAATTATCTGCTGAAACCCTATATGAGGCAAATACCGGAGGACTCCACCCCGTGGCTCAAAAAATAGATTGGGGCCTTAAATTCTACCGCGACGTCCTGAAACTCGATTCTCTGCATTTCGGATATTGGGAGGCGACGGACGAACTCACGCTGGAAAACATGCGCCGCGCGCAGGATCGCTACACGGAACATCTTCAGGAGATGATCCCCGACGGCGTCAAAAAAATTCTTGATTCCGGATGCGGCACCGGCGTCGTGGCGCGACGTCTGAAGGATTCCGGATACGACGTCACCAGCATTACGCCCGACGAATACCAGGCGACCCTTTTTGCCCGACGGAATCCGGATATTGATTTCCGGTGGACGCGCCTGGAGGACTTCCGCGCCGACGCGCCGTACGACCTGGCGCTGTTTTCCGAGAGTTTTCAGTACGTGGGCATCGACGCCGCCCTCGACAAATGCCTGGAAATTCTGAAAGACGGCGGTTACATAATAATCTCCGATTACTTCCGCAAGACGCGCGAACCATACTACCGCACCTGCCACGTGGAAAGCGATTTTTTGGAAGCCGTCGCGCGGCGTTCTCTTACGATTCTTGAAACCCGCGACATAACGGATAAAGCCGCGCCCACACTTTCGCTGGGAGCCCGGATATATTCCGAGTATGCCCTGCCGACACTTGAAATAATCACCGGCTACGCGGCCGAAAAACATCCTCTTCTGAGCCGGCTTCTCGCCGCGTTGTTCTACTTTCCGCTTAAAAAAGTCCGCGGTTATCTCTACGAAAGAATGACCGACAAAGTAGACGCCGCCAAATTCCGCCGGCTTATGACTTACAAGGTCTTTGTGCTGAAAAAAATTTGACGAAACCCGTCGATACATGAAAAAAATATCCCGCTTGATATCCGATAAACTCAAAAAAATCAAAGTCGTAATCACCGATGTCGACGGAGTTATGACCGCGGGCGAGATAATAATTCTGGCCGGCGGCGATCTTAAAATCTGGAATGTCCGCGACCGCCTGGCGCTCGCATTCCTGAAAAACGCCGGGTCGCCCGTTTCAATGGCCTTCGTCACCGGACGTTCCTCCGAAGACGTTCGCCTTCGCGCCGCCGAATTCGGAGCGTCCGTTTACGAACAGTGTTCCGACAAAAAAAAGGCGTTTGACTCCATAGTGGCCGCCGCGGGCGTCCGTCCCGACGAAGCCGTCTGCATAGGCGACGACATAATAGACCTGCCGATGCTGGCCGCCGCCGGTCTCTCCGTATGCCCGTCCGACGCCGCTCCGGAAGTCAAAAAAATCTGCGATATAAAACTTCGGGCCGCCGGCGGCAGGGGGGCTTTCAGAGAATTCGCGGAAATGCTGCTTAAATCCCGCGGACTCTGGGAGCGCGCCATAGAACCTTACAAACCGTGACCCCGCCAAAAAGAAAACTATCGAAGCGGCTGTCCGACCTTTTTTTGTATTTTTCCGTAGTCATTTTAAGACGGATGTTTTTGCTGCTGCCTCTGGCCGCAGCCGTGCGGCTGGGCGCGTTTCTGGGACGGCTGGGTTTTTATTTCGACAGGACCGGCTCGGCCGTCGCGCTTGATAACCTGGCCGCCTCGTATCCGGAACTCTCGCCGTCGGGGGTGCGCAAACTTTGTCTGGCCGCCTACGCCAATCAGGGGAAGAACTTTGCCGAGTTCGTGAGTTTTCCCAAATACGACGGCTCAAGAATCCGCGAGTTGGTGTCTTTCGAGGGCGAGGAAATTCTGGCCGAAGCCCGCAAACGCGGCCGCGGCACTATGATAATAACCGCGCATTTCGGCAACTGGGAGCTTTTGGGCGCGGCGCTGGCCGACCGCGGCTATCCGTTGACGGTGATGGCCAAAAGATTTTACATCCCCGAGATTAACGACATAGTGGTACGCAACCGCGCCGGAGCGGGAATAAACCTGATAATGCGCGCGGCGGAGTATTCGGGTAGGGACATAATTAAAACGCTGCGCTCGAACCATCTGCTCGGAATGATAATAGACCAGGACACCGACGTTCCGGGCGTTTTCGTGAATTTTTTCGGGCGGGATGCATACACGCCCGCGGGCGCGGCGTCCATAGCTCTTAAAATGGATTGTTCCGTCGTCTATGTTTTTATCGAGAGGGAATCGCTTCTCGGCCACAGGGTTTGCGTGGAAGGCCCCGTGGAACTTATGAGAACCGGCGACGAACAAAAGGACGCTTTGGAGAACACGCGGATATTCACCGCCAAAATCGAGGAATACGTCCGCCGACGTCCCGAACAATGGGTTTGGTATCACAAAAGATGGAAAACAAAAAGGAACGACAAAAATTGACAATAGCATCCGCCCCGGCCTTTTTGGCGGTTTTACCCCTGATTTTTATGACAGCATCGGGGTGCGCCCGTCGGGAAGCGCCCGCGTCCGTACCGGGTACTGCCGTAGCGACGGAATCCATAAACGATTTCCGTCTCAAACAGATGCGCGGCGGGAAGGTAGCGTGGGAACTTAAGGCCTCGTCGGCGAGTTTTCTGACCGAAGACGAGGTAGCTCTGGAAAATCCTGTTTTAAGAATTCCGCAGGAAGGCGGCGCGTCGAGCGTTGTGCGGGCCGCGCGCGGAAGGGTCGTTATGAGCACCTCGGAGATTCAAACCTTCGGAGACACGGAGTTGACCGGGCCGGACAAGATTGTCCGCGCGACCGACATCGTCTATATTCCTTCGGAGGATAAAATATCCACGTCCAAGGGCGTCGTCATAATCACGCCCGACTCGGAAATACGCGGCGATTCCATGGTTTCGGATTCGCGGCTTGAAGTTATAACTTTGACAAACCAGCGCGTCAAATTAAAAAAATGAAGAGTATATTCGCGGCAATGGCGGCGGCGTTTTTTATTGTTTCCGTCATTTCCGCCGACGAGGTTCGCGTTACCGGCAAAACAATGAATATGATGCCTTCGCGCGACACTATGGTTTTCACCGGCGACGCTCTCGTCGAACATTCCAGTTTTACACTCAAGGCCGACCGCATCGTAACCCGCGACGCTCACAATGAAATAGAAGCCGCGGGCAATGTGAGCGTGGCGCTCAAGGCATCCTCCGACGCGCTTCGCGGCGACGAGGGGGCGTATTCTTCTAAAACAGGCATAGGTTTATTGAGGGGAAATCCGGCGTATTTGAAGTCAATTTCGGCCGAAGGCAAAAAATCGGAGCTTACGGCGCCGCTTCTGGAGTGGAGCACGCACACCGTCACCGCCAAAGGAGAATCCGTCCTTAAGCGCGACGATATGGAGCTCAAATCGGAGTTTATGAACTACGACCGCTCCGGCGGGATTTTTACGGCTTCTGTGGTCAGACGGCTGTTTATAAACGAAGATGGACACACGTTGATATTCAGCGCCCAAAAAATGATTTATTCCGACGATACGGGGGTGGCCCGTCTTGAGGGCAAAGTCAAAGGACGCATACTGGCGGCAAAACAAACGAAAGCGGGCGGTCCAAAATGAGTTTAAAATCCGTCGGATTGAAGAAAATATACGGCAAACGGGTTGTCGCCGGGGACATCAGCATAAATGTCGAACCGGGGGAGATTGTGGGACTGCTGGGGCCCAACGGCGCCGGCAAAACTACGACTTTTTATATGATAGTGGGAATGGTGCGGCCCACTTCCGGCGAGGTTTTTATCGACGGCCTGGCCGCTTCCGCCCTGCCCATTTATCTTCGCGCTCGCCACGGTGTGGGCTATCTGCCTCAGGAGCCGTCTATTTTCCGCAATCTTACCGTGGAAGAAAATCTCATGGCCATACTCGAAATGCTCGGCACCGATCCCGCCGGGCGCAAAAAAAAGATGGAGCGTTCGCTTGAAGAAATGGGACTCAGCCGTCTTGCCAAATCAAAAGCATGGCAGCTTTCGGGCGGAGAGAAACGTCGCTGCGAGGTTGCCCGCGCGCTTCTGAGCGACCCCAAATATCTTCTTCTCGACGAACCTTTCGTAGGCATCGACCCTAAAACTGTCGCCGATATCCAGGAGATAATAAAGAATATTAAGAGCCGCGGCCTCGGTGTGCTCATTACCGACCACAACGTCAGGGAGACGTTGAGCGTGACCGACCGCTCTTATATAATGTACGACGGCTCCATACTTATGGAAGGCGCCGCGGACGAACTTGCCAATTCGTCCAAAGTGCGGGAAGTTTATCTTGGCGAAAGATTTAAAATGTAGGCGCCGGAATTTTCGTTTTGCCTCGGAATAATGTAAAATTCCGGTTGATTCTCCGGTCAGACGGACTAAAAGGCAGGGTAACTTATGGAATTTAATATCATTGCCAGACGATTCGCTCTTACGCAGTCGATAGCCGATTACGCTCAAAAAAAGGTAACGGCCACGGTTTCCAAGATTCGTCCCGCGGCGACCAAGGTGCACGTGATATTGGCGGTGGAAAAGAAGTATCTTCACACCGTCGAGATAGTCGTGCAGTCGCCGCACGGGAAATTTTTATCCAAAAGTCATTCGGAGGATCTCTATGCAGCAATCGACCTTGCCTGCGGGAAGCTCTCCAAGCAGCTTAAAAAATATAAAGAGAAGATGAAGGACCATCACCGTCGTCCCGCGATTCGCGATCTGGCGCCGGCGGCGGTCTCGGTTTTCGAGCGCGGCACTAACGAAATAGCCGAAACCAAGAGTTTTGACATAAGGGAACTCACTCCCGACGCCGCCGTGGAAAAAATGCTTGATTCCGAGTATAATTTTTACGTGTTCAAGAACTCCGAATCCGGGTCCGTCAGCATTGTCTACAAAAGAAGCGACGGCACTTTCGGAATGATAGAATTAAATATATAATATCCGTCCGCCGCTTTCCGCCGACGGGTCAGTGTGTTGATTTTGCCGCATAAAAGATTGGAGGAGCAAAGATGAAGTTGCTTGACTTGCTTGATAAAGAGAACATAATGCTTGATTTGAAGTCGCGGGACAAGAAGTCCGCGATCAAAGAGATGATAAAGGTGTTGGCCGACTCCGGGAAAGTAAAGAATCCGGATACGGTTTTTCAGGCGGTCTACGATCGCGAAAAAATCGGTTCCACCGGCATAGGGCAGAACGTCGCCATCCCGCACGGCAAGACATCCGAGGTAAAGGGCATCGTCGGCGCGCTGGGCATATCCAAGAAAGGCGTGGAATTCCAGTCGCTCGACGGCGAGGCCGTCAATATCATATTTCTTCTTCTGGGACCCGAAGACGTCAGCGGAGAGCATTTAAAAGCGCTGGCGCGCGTGGCCCGTCTCTTTAAGGACAAGTTTTTCAGAGAGGCGCTCAAACACGCCGAGTCCGTGGATAAAATCTCTGAAATAATCAAGAAAGAAGACGTCTACTGAAATCAGTCCGCCGACCCTTTTCTTTCAATCCCGCCTTTCTCAACCATGAACGAAATCGAGGTCTTGAGTTTTTATAACGACAAAAGAGACGCCCTTAAGCTGGAGGTAATAGCCGGCGAAACGGGACTCGGCCGTAAAATAAGAACATCCGAGATCAACCGGCTGTCGCTGGCCATCTGCGGTTTTTTCGAGTACTATCCGCGCGAACGAATTCAGATACTGGGTCTGGGCGATCATCTGTATTTATCCAAACTCGACCGGACGCGCCGACGCGAGGTTCTCGAAAAAGCCCTTGAGGGCGACGTCATACCGGCCGTAATAATTTCGGGCAATTTTTCTCCGCACATAGAAGTCGTCGAGATATGCAATAAGAACCGCCTTCCGCTTTTCGCAACGACGGCCGAACCCTCGCGCATCATAGGCGAGGTTGTTTTTTATTTGGAAGAATTCCTGTCGCCCAAGATCGCCCGCCACGGTTCGCTGGTCAGCGTTTACGGTTACGGAGTACTCATAGAGGGCGATTCCGGCGTAGGCAAGTCCGAGTGCGCCATGGGGCTCATCAGGCGCGGTCACCGGCTCGTCGCCGACGATATAGTGGAAATACGCCGCCATTCCGAAGGCGTGCCGGTGGGCAGAAGCGCCAAGTTTATACAGAATTACATGGAAGTAAGGGGTCTCGGCATAATAGACGTAATCAACGTTTTCGGCATAAGCGCGGTGCTTGAAAAAGCCGACATCGACCTTGTGATAAGATTCGAGGAGTGGGACCCGGCCAAAACGTACGAGCGGCTGGGGCTCGACGAGCAGACGACGGAAATACTCAATATTGCCATCCCATATTTGGTTCTTCCCGTGAAGCCCGGCCGCGACCTGCCCATATTGGTCGAAGTCGCCGCGCTTAACCAGCACTTGAAGAACCGCGGAATAAACTCGGCCACTATTTTGCAGGAACGGCTCATTAAAACGCTTTCGTCCAAATAAATTTTTCGGGACGCCGGAGAACAACATACTTTGTCATTGGGTAGGGGCGCCCCCCTGTGGTCGCCCTGATAATAGGGCAGACACGGGGGCCTGCTCCTACAAAAATTATGTCCTCGCAATGGTGTGTGGGATAGTAGTGTGAGCTTTGTAGTGTGAACTTTTAAGTTCGCTTTCGTCGGAGCCCCGATAAATCGGGGCGCTACATTTGGCTAAAAATAGGTTTTTCAACAATCTCATGATAAAAAAACTCAACATAATTACAGGTCTTTCCGGCGCGGGAAAAACCCTTGCTCTTAAAATACTCGAAGATATAGGTTTTTATTGCGTCGACAATCTTCCCGCCCAGATGGCCGAGAGTTTCGCCGCCTGGCTGGAAAAGCCCGGCTCCCCGAAAGAGGCCGCCATAGTAATGGATGTAAGAGGTATCGATGCCCGCAGCGGATTTGTCCCCGCCCGCTCGTCCGCCGTAAAACCGTATGTTATTTATCTTGAATCCGATACGGCCACTCTTCTTGAAAGATACAGAGTAACCCGCCGCAGACATCCTTTGGGCGGCGACATTAAAACGGCCGTGGATCGCGAGCGCCAAATGCTTGCGGCAGTCAAAAAGCGCGCGGACGTAGTGGTGGACACCTCGAATCTGACCGCGCCGGAACTCAAGAATATTCTGGAAAAAAATCTGGGAGTGGCGCGTCGCGGCGGGCTGTCCGCCAGAATTATTTCGTTCGGTTACAAATTCGGCGTCCCGCCCGAGTGCGATTTGGTTTTCGACGTGCGGTTCATGAAAAATCCGAATTATGTCAAGAAGTTCAAGTATCTGACGGGCGCCGAATCTTCCGTCGCCAAATATGTTTTCGGCGACAAAGATTCACTGCGGTTCATGAAGATATTGGAACGCATGATGTCGTTTCTTGTGCCGCGCTATGTGCGCGAGGGGAAAAACTACCTTGCGGTGGGCATCGGCTGTACGGGCGGTCATCATCGTTCGGTGGCCGTGGCCCGCAGGGTAGCCGATATTTTATCGCATCTTGGCTGTCAGGCGACGGTCTTTCACAGGGACTCCAAAAAACCGCTGCACGAATAAGCGTACGAGCATTCGTCGCGGGGCGGAAACGCTTTAGTCAAAAGAATGAAAAAAATAGTCGCTATCGGCGGTGGAACCGGACTCTCGACCCTGTTGAGGGGGCTTAAGGAATATCCCGTCAAACTTTCGGCGGTGGTTGCGGTAACTGACGAGGGGGGCAGTTCCGGACAACTCAGAAAGGAATTGGGCATAATTCCTCCAGGAGATATACGCAACTGCCTCGTGGCGTTGTCGAAGGAAGAATCGCTGATGTCGCGGCTTCTGCAGTACCGCTTTCGCGGGGGTGGAAGCTTGGGCGGGCATTCTTTCGGCAATATTTTTCTTGCCGCTCTTTCCAATTTGAGCGGAGGTTTCGGCCGCGCCGTCGCCGAGGCGGGCAAAGTTCTTTTTATTAAGGGCGACGTCATGCCCGTTACGCTTTCCGACGTGCGGCTGGAGGCCGAGCTTTTCGACGGTCGATGCATCCGCGGCGAAAGACGCATATCGGCGCTTGCCGCCGGAGAAAAAATAAAGAATATATATCTCGTCGGCAAAAACGTCCGGGTGCACCCTATGGCGGCGTCTGCCGTCCTGGCCGCCGATTACGTAATTTTGGGCCCCGGCTCGCTTTACACCTCGATAGTTACAAATCTTCTGGTGCCGGGGCTGGTCTCATGTCTTAAAAAATCGCGCGCCAAAAAGATTTATGTTTCAAACATAATGACGCAGCCGGGCGAGACCGACGGTTATACCATGGCCGACCACGTAAACGTCGTGCGCGAGCACGCGGGCGTGGACTTTGATTACATACTCACGGACCGCTCAAAGTTGGATCCCAAAGTCCTGGCCAGATACAGCGTGCGCGGCGCGCATCCGGTAATAGACGATTTGGCAACCGGATATTCCGGCCGCGCCGAGACGGCAGTGGCGCGATTCGTGTCGGCGTCGCATTATGCAAGGCACGACCCCGCCAAACTGGCGCTCGCGCTAATGCGGATAATATCGCGCAAGCGGAGGTATCGACGATGATACCCGTAATTGTAATAAGTCACGGAAAAATTGCCGTCGAACTTGTCGGAATTGCCGGTATTCTGGCCGGCGAACAGCCCGGCGTCGACACTCTTGAAATTGCGGCTTCCTCGACGATCGAATCGGTCAAAGGCGAGGTTATACGGCTGCTGAGAGATTACGAAAAAGCCAAAGATTTCGGCGGGGCGCTGATTCTTACGGATATGCTGGGCGGCTCTTCGTGCAATGTTTGCGTGCCGCTGGCGTCCGGTCACAAAATCGCGATAGTGAGCGGAGTGAACCTCTATATGCTGCTATCCGCGCTCAAAAATCGCGGTTCTATGCCGTTGAACGAACTTAAAAATCGTGTAATCGCCGACGGCATCAAAAGCATAGCCGACGTTTGCGACATTTTCATCAAATAATCATGACTATCGCGCTTGCCCGTATAGACGACAGATTGATACACGCCCAGATCATAGAGGGATGGCTTAAGGCCGTTGCCGCCGATATGGTCGTGCTGGTCTCCGACGAGGTCGCCGTCGACGATATTCAAAAGACCATGTATTCGATGGCCGTGCCCTACGGCACGAAGATAGAGTGCTTTTCCGTGAGGGAAGCCATAGAAAAACTGCCCGCGCTGATAGATTCTTCCAAAGCCATTCTTTTGGTAATGCCGTCTCTGTCGGAAGCCATGAAACTTGTGGCGGCCGGCGTCAAGATACAATCTCTTAACGTCGGGGGCCTTCACGCCCGCGCAGGTAAAAAGTTTTATACGCCCACGCTGTCGCTGGACGACGAAGATATGGCCGCGGCGCGGCGTTTTGAAGAATCGGGGGTGGAACTCGAGACCCGTGTTCTGCCTATGCACGACCGCGTGCGACTTTTCGACGCTGTCGCGGGAATATCGTCCGCGGCGGACAAAAAAGAAAAAAGATAATGAAAAATCATTTCTGTCTGGTTCTTCACAGTCACATACCTTACGTCAGAAAGGCAGGGGTATGGCCTTTCGGCGAGGAGTGGCTGCTTGAGGGCATACTTGAGACATATATGCCGCTGCTTCAATTTTTCTTGAAAATGCGGACGCAGTATAAAGGCGCGGCTTTCACTTTGGGCATTACCCCCGTGCTTGCCGAACAACTGGACGACGACTATTTTAAGGCGCGATTCATAGAATACGCCGATGACAGAATCCGCCGCGCCCGCGAGGATGCCGCGAGATTTTCGCGTTCCCGTCAGAATCATCTCGAGGATTTAGCGCGGCTTTACGAGAGAACTTTCGCGGAACGTTTGGAAAGTTTCAAAAAAATCGACGGAGATATAATCGGAGAAATTGCTTCTTTAAGAAAATCCGGCGTCGTCGAGCTTATAACATCCGCCGCCACGCACGCTTACCTTCCGCTTTTGTCGCGCGATTCTTCGGTGCGCGCCCAGATAAAAACGGGCATCGACAGCCACACGCGCAGATTCGGCGAGCGGCCTTCGGGTTTCTGGCTGCCCGAGTGCGCCTATCGTCCGGCGGCAATTGCGTCGCGGGACGACGGTAACTCAGGGAAAGCGTTGGATGAATTTTTGAAGGAAGAGGGCGTGGAATACTTTTTTGTCGACACGCACGCGGTCGAGGGCGGCGTTACATCCGTATATGCCGACAAGACCGGACAAGTAGTGAAGCCCTCCAACGGCTCCACGTCTCTTAGGGCATACAAGACGCGCGCTGGCGTAAAAGTGCTGGTAAGAAATCGCGAAGCCGGGCGACTGGTATGGTCGAGCGATATGGGCTATCCGGGCGACGGGGATTACAGGGAGTTTCATAAGAAGGATTCAATAAGCGGGCTGCAATATTGGCGGATTACATCGAAAAAAACCGACATGGGCGCCAAAGAAATTTATAATCCGGAGGCCGCAACCCGCCGCTCAAAAGTTCACGCGGCGCATTTCAAAAAAGTTATCTGCGATATTTTCCGCAAGCATTCCGCGGATTCTTCCGATATGGGCGTTGTGGCTCCTTACGATTCCGAGCTTTACGGACACTGGTGGCACGAAGGCATTGACTGGCTCGATGCGGTTGCCGGAGAAATGGCTTCGACCGAGGTCGGTATGTCGTCCGTATCGTCCTATCTGTCCGGAGTCAAATCCTATCCCGAGGTTGATATCCCCGAGACATCATGGGGCGACGGCGGAGGACATTATGTGTGGCTGAACCGCGAAACTGAGTGGATGTGGCGCATGATACACGAGTGCGAACTCAGAATGGAGGGATTGCTGGATGCGCGGCGGCAGCGTTCCTCCGGCGGCATTTACGTCAGGGCTCTTGCCCAGGCGGCCAGAGAAAAACTTTTGCTTGAGTCGTCCGACTGGGAATTTTTAGTGACTACAAGGCAGGCCAGAGAGTACGGCGAAAAGCGATTTCTGTCGCACTATAACCGTTTTTCGGCGCTCGCCTCCCTGCTGGAAAAAGACAAAATTAACGATGAGGACGCCCGCACGCTTTCGGCGTCCTTCGACGCCGACGCCATCTTCCCGGCCATAGACCCCGAAGTATTCGCGGCAAGGCGGAGGTAAAAAAATATGTCACGCACAACGTTTCTCCTGGGCATACACAATCATCAGCCCGTGGGAAATTTTTCCGAAGTGTTCGAAGCCGGATACCGCCTTTCATACGGACCTTTCATGGAGATGATGAAGAAGTTTCCCAAAATGAAATGGTCGCTGCATTTAAGCGGGATACTTTGGGATTTTATGCGCGATAAGCATCCGGAGTATATCGCCGCGGCAAAAAAAATGTGCGACGACGGACGTCTGGAAATTCTTTCCGGCGGTTATTACGAGCCCATCCTTGCGGTCATTCCCGACCGGGATAAGGCGGCGCAGCTTAAAAAACTCGGCGGATTCATAAAAAATAATTTCGGCCAGTCGCCCAGAGGCATTTGGCTTACGGAAAGAATCTGGGAGCCCGCCCTGCCCAAATTTCTTGCTTCCGAAGGAATAGAATATACCCTTACGGATGATTATCATTTTACGTCCGCCGGAATGCAGGAGGACTCGCTGCGCGGTTATTATGTAACCGAAGACGAGGGATTCAAACTGAACATATTTCCGATATCGCAAAAACTCCGGTATTATGTGCCTTTTGAAAACGTAAGCAAGTCGATGTACCTTTTTTCCGCGGCGCGGCCTTTTGATTCGGCATTGAGTATGGGCGACGACGGCGAGAAGTTCGGCATGTGGCCCAAAACCCACGATCACGTCTACGGGAAAGGCGGCGACTTGGAATCCGGATGGCTTTTCAGGTTTTTGTCGGCGATAGAAAAAAACTCGTCATGGCTGGGCACCGACACTTATTCGGGTTTTATGGACTCTCATCGCCCGACGGGCCGTGTCTATCTTCCGTCGGCGTCGTATTTTGAAATGTCGGAATGGACGCTTCCTCCCGCCGCGCAGCTTGAGCTTGAAAATATTATCCGCGCCGCCGGCTCGGATTCGCGGCTTGCCGCCGCCCGCAAGTTTTTGCGCGGCGGATTTTGGCGCAATTTCCTGACCAAATATCCTGAGTCGAACAATATGCACAAGAAAATGCTTCGCGTTAGCGAGCGTATCGCCGCCGCTTCCGCGTTGACGGATACCCGCGTCCGCGCGCGCGGAGCCGCCGTCGCGGCTAAAAAATCGGCCGCAGTTCGGAAGGCGGCGCTCTCTAATGCCGCGGATCATCTTTACGCGGCGCAGTGCAACTGCGCTTACTGGCACGGCGTATTCGGCGGGCTTTATCTGCCGCATCTGCGCAAAGCCGTTTACGAGGAACTTGTGCTCGCCGAGAAAGCCATCGCGTCCGGCGGAATGCGTATCGGCGCCGCCGACATCGACAAGGACGGCCGCGACGAAATAGCAGCGGAGTCGCCGTCGCAAAATCTGTATTTCAGCCCCGCCCGAGGCGGAACGCTTTATGAGTGGGACGTTTTCAATCCGGCGGCGAATATGCTCAATGTCCTGACCCGTCGCTATGAGTCCTACCACGAAAGAATCAAAGATGCCGTGGCGGCGGAGGGCGCGTCTCACGACGGCGACGGAGCATCGAGCATACACGGCGTCGTCAAAATGAAGGAAAAAAATCTCGAACGCTATCTCAATTACGATTGGTACGACAGAGCGTCGCTTATGGACCATTTCCTGTCGCCGCGCGTCTCGTTCGAGGATTTCAGACGCTGCCGCTTCACCGATAGCGGCGATTTTACGCTGGAACCCTACACGGCCGAAATTGCCGACGGCCGCATAACCTTCAAAAGGACCGGCTCGGTGCGCACGTCCGCCGGCATTCGTAAAGTGCTCGTGGAAAAAACGCTGAAACCATCGGGAACGTCCGCCGAATTTACGGCGCATTATAAAATTACCAATCTATCCGCCGAGCCCGCGGATATTACGTTCGCCTCGGAATTCAATCTGGCGTTTTTTGCCGATTTTCCGGCCAAAGAAATTACGGCAGTCGATTCTCTGAGTATCCCCGATAAAGTTACGGGACTTACATTTACCGCCGGCATCAGCGCGGGAACGGACATCTGGCTTTTCCCGGTTGAAACCGTTTCTCTTTCCGAGGATGGTTTCGAGCGCACGCTGCAGGGCGGCTGCGCGCTTTTCATAAGACGCTCGCACGGACTGAAACACGGCGAATCTATGTCATTTGACGGTAAATTCGCGTTCGTGCCGACGGCCTCGGAGCCGCCGCGATGAACGAGATAGTGTTTGCCCTCGTCGGAGCTTTTCTTGCCATGGACGCGGTTGTCTTCGGACAGTTCGGTTTTTCAAGGCCCATAGTTTGCGGGCCCGTGGCGGGATTTCTGGTGGGCGACCCTGTTATGGGTCTTAGAGTCGGCGTGATTCTTGAGCTTATCTGGATCAATACGATTCCCATAGGAACGACTCTCGTTCCCGACGTGGCCGTCGCTTCGCTTCTTTCCGTTTTCTGGAGTTCGGCGCTTGTTCGCTGCGGCGCGCCGGAGGGCGTCGCGGTGGTGCTGTCGATGGGATTGGCGCTTCCGGTCAGCATGATTTTCAGAAAACTCGATTTAAGACAGCGCGCGCGCATGTCGCGTTTCAACGCGCGGCTTCAGACACAGCTTGAAAACGGCGACTTCTCGGCTCCGGCCAGGGTGGTTCTTCGCTCAGCCGCCGAACATTTTTTTAGAAACGCCGCGCTGTTTTTCGCGTCGCTGATGCTGTCGCCGCTTTTCTGTTCGTTGTCTATGGTTTTGCCACGGGCGGTTTCGGAAGGTTTGGGCTTTTCTTATCTGATGCTTCCGGCCGTAGGGCTCGGCGTGTTTTTTTACAATTTTTATGATTCGGTGTTCAGGGTAGTCAAAAAATGAGACGAGTGCTTTTTCAGGTATTCTCCAGATTACTGCTCGCGCAGGCCGCGTGGAACTCGCAGCGAATGCAGAACATAGGATTTTTGTGGTCGGTAATGCCATTCCTGAAAAAACTCTACCGTGATCCCGCCGAGTTCAAAAAAGCGTGCGTGAGGCATCTCGAATTTTTCAACACTCATCCGTATTTTTCCGGGATATTCGCGGGCATACTGATTCACTGGGAGAATAAAAACCACGAACTCGTTTCCAAAGTAAAGGTGTCTTACGGCGGGCCTATGGCCGCTCTGGGAACACAGATGTTCTGGTCGACGCTCCGTCCGGTCGCGGGGATAGCGGCGATACTGGCCGCTTTCGCGGGAGCGTCTCCGGCGTTGTCGGCCGCGCTTTTTCTGGTTGCCTACAACATAGTCAGCATTCCGGTCAGATATATTTTCCTTGAACGCGGCGCGGCCGTCGGGCTGGATTTTTTCTATGTTCTTAAATCCGCCAATCCCGGGAAGCTCATATGGTACGCGCAGTTGCTCGGCGTTGCCGCGGCTTCCGCGGCGGTGTTTTTTTACTACGTAAATTATTTGCCGGATTCGTGGCCGGTGGAACACGCGTTCGCGGCCATCGTGATTGCCACCCTTCTTACGCACGTATTCGTCAAAAAAATATCGGGGTTGATGATTTTTTACGCCGTGGCGGTATTATCGACACTCTTCTTCGTATTGTTCGGAGGGGGGATAGTATGACCGAGGCATCCATGCGGCTGAATCTTCCTTACGGACTCCATATGAGGCCCGCGAGCATTTTTGTCAGAGAGGCGGCCAGGTTTAAGTCGAAAATCACCGTCTTTAACGGCGATCAGATGGCCGACGCCAAAAGCATTATGGGTTTACTTACCCTGGCTCTGGGCAACGGCTCGAATATGAGAATAGTTGCCGACGGAGAGGACGAGCGGCAGGCCGTGGAACATCTTAAAAAAGTGGTCAGGGAGCGGCTTGAAGAGCCGGTGAAATGAAGATGCGGCGCCTTCGGCGCCGGAGCGAAAATTATGGAAACGGATAAAAGACAAAAAATATTTATCGGCATACCCGCGTCTGCGGGAATAGTGGTGGGCAGGGCGTTCGTCATATCCGACGACGGAGATTTCTGCCCCGTTCGCAGGGAAATAGACAAAGGCGATACTAAGAAGGAAATCCAGCGTTACAGGGATGCTCTGACCGAAACTAAAAAAGAGATGTCGGAGCTTAAAATCGGCATAACCAAGACATTGGGCAAGGATTATGCCCGTCTGGCCGAGGCATATCAGCAGATACTCGCCGATCCGTTGATTGTCCGCGATGTGCCGGCCAGAATAAGCGAAGGTATAAACGCGGAATATGCCCTTTACATCGTGCTCGACAAAGTAATAAAGTCGTTCGACATGATACCCGATCCGTATTTCAAGGACAGAAAAAACGACATCGAGGATCTCGCCAACAAAATAATGTCTCACCTGATGGGCCGGGCCAAGCGGCCACTTTCGGAAATCGGCGACGACTCCATCGTAATAGCGAAAAATATCAGCCCGAACGACACGGTAACCATGCAGGAGAAGCGGGCGCTGGGTTTTGTCACCGAAGGCGGCGGCAAAACATCCCACATATCCATACTTGCCCAGACGCTTGAGATACCGGCCGTTGTGGGTGTAATCGGGATACTGGCGTTCGTAAACGACGGCGACATAGTCGTCATCGACGGCGTTTCCGGAAGAGTAATAATAAATCCGGACGAGGAATTGATAGCGAATTACCGCGCCGCGCGCGCAAGATTTGTCACCGCGGAGCGCGAGTTTGAAAAAATAAGGGATTTACCCGCCCAGACCCTCGACGGCAAACGCATAGAACTCTCGGCCAATTTCGATAATTTGCAGGAACTGCCCTTCATATTAAACGCCGGAGCCGAGGGCATAGGACTTTTCCGCACCGAGTACCTTTATATAGGCAGAAGTGATCTTCCTGTGGAAGAAGAACTATTCGATAACTACTCGAAAATCGCCGAGAAAATGCTGCCTTACGGAGTGATAGTAAGAACTCTTGATATAGGCGGCGACAAAGTCCCCGATCCAATGCTGCGCACGGGCAAGGAATGTCCTACTTTTCTGGGACTTCGCGCCATACGGCTTTGTTTGAAGTTCCCGCACATATTCCGTCCGCAGCTGCGCGCCATTCTGAGGGCGTCGGCGTTCGGCAAAATCAAAATATTATTTCCGATGATTTCCGACATCAGAGAGTTTCTGGAAGCCAAAAAAATCGTGGAAGAAATCAAGGACGAACTCGACAAAGAGGGTCTGCCTTATGACAGAAACATAGAAACCGGCGCCATGGTGGAAGTCCCGTCGGCGGCGATGACTTGCGACTTTATCGCCCGCGAGGCGGACTTTGTTTCCGTAGGGACAAACGACCTCATCCAATATATGATGGCGGTGGACCGCACCGACGAAAATGTGGCTTTTTTGTACGACCCTTCGCATCCGGCGATACTCAGGATGCTCAAAAATATCGTCGAGGCGTCCCATAAGGCCGGAATATGGGTCGGCATGTGCGGAGAAATGGCATCCGACCACAATTACACGGGTCTTCTGGTAGGTATGGGCTTCGACGAGTTCAGCGTTCCGGCGTCGGCCATAGGAAAAATCAAGAAAACTATCAGGAGCGTCAATTACGCGGATATGTCCAGAAAAGTGACCGAAATCCTGGCCCTCGACGATCCGGAAAAAATTAAAAAAGAACTTAAGCGGCTTGTTTAAAGAGAACATTGAAAAACCCCGTAATTTTGTCATTGCGAGCCCCCGCCGTTTTGGTAGGGACAGGTCGCGACCTGTCCCTACTTCGTCACTTCGTTCCTCGCAATGACGGCCAAGAGGATTTTTTCAAGCGGCTCGTATAAAGATAAAATAATTCACAGAGGTGCGTTTTTATGGGCGGCATAGCGGTAATAATCCCCTGCTACAACGAAGAAAAAACGATTGCCAAAGTCATCAGGGATTTCAAAAATGAACTGCCGGAAGCGCGCATAATCGTTGTCGACAACGATTCGTCCGACGGCACGGCGCTCCTGGCCGCGGCCGAAGGCGCGACCGTTATGGTAGAGCGCAGAAGGGGAAAGGGCGACGCCGTGAAGAAAGCGTTCAGAAGCGTCGAGGCGGATATATACGTCATGGTCGACGGCGACGACACTTATCCCGCCGAAGAGGTCAAAAAACTTATAGACCCCGTCCGAGCGTTAGAAGCCGATATGTCCGTGGGTGTGCGTCTCAAGGACGCCGACAAGAAGTCATTGAAACCGCTCAACAACTTCGGGAACAGAGTTATCATCACGTTGATTAACTTTTTTTTCGGCAGCAAATTGTCCGACGTGCTTTCGGGTTTCAGGGTTCTTTCCGGCGAACTGGTGGAAAGCATTGTCCTGTTTTCGCGCGGATTTGAAATTGAGACCGAGCTTACGCTCCAATCTCTGGAAAAAGGTTTCCGCATACGGGAAATCCCCACAAAATACAAACCGCGGCACAAAGAATCTCCGTCCAAACTCAGGCCGTTCAGGGACGGCTACAAAATAATGCTCACAATAGGCAGCATAATGCGCGATTACAGGCCGATGCTGTTTTTCCCGGCGATTTCCGGAGCGCTTCTTGTGCTCTCCCTTATATGGGGCGTGCCGGTCGTCAAAGAATACATAGACCTTAAATATGTTTATCGTGTTCCGTCGGCGATACTATCCAGCGCCTTCTTTATACTTTCCCTGCTTTTTTTTATAGCGGGGTTCATTGTGCACACGGTAAATAAGAGGTTCGACGAGATACAGTTTCTTCTGCGCCGAAAAAGAAAATGAGTTTTTTTTCGGGCGCTTCCTACTTTGCGGCTCTTTTTATTTTATGGTGGGCGTACGCGGGATATTTTCTGCTTATCGGATTGATGTCCCGCCGACGGCTCTGCGCTCCCGGCCGCGAATACAGCGACGCCGAACTCCCCATACTCACGGTTGTGATACCCGTCCACAACGAAAAGGATTTCATTGCCCGAAAGCTCGCGAACGTGGCCGAGACGGACTACCCCGCCGATAAGCTTGAAGTCATCGTCGCGGACGGACTCTCCGACGACGGCACGGACAAAATCGTGACGGAAGCGGCCTTGTCGATGTCTTTCGTGCGGTTCGTTCAGACCGGAGTCCGCGGAAAAATTCCGCAGATAAACAAAGTCCTGGACAAAATCGGCGGCGATGTCGTGGTAAATACCGACGTCGACGGCGTTCTGGAAAAAAACACGCTGCGCGGCATAGTATCCGCCCTCTGCGACGGCGAAACGGCCGTGGCCGGCGCTCTCGTGGTTCCTCTCGACTGTTCCGTCGAGGACGCCGATTTCTGGCGGCTTCAGAACGCCATAAGATTTTTAGAGAGCGGAATCGGTCTGTCTTCCACGGTGGTCGCCGCCTGCTACGGATTCCGCAAGAGCGTCATCGGCAAATTCCCGGACGATGTCATAGCCGACGACGTATACCTGCCTTTCCTGGCTAATTTAAGCGGGCATAAGACGGTTTATTTGCAATCGGCCAGGGCCTACGAACTCCGCGCCGCAAAAAACATCGGGGAACTGCTTCGTCATAAAGCCAGAAAAGGAAACGCCGATTTGCGCGAGATATTCAGATTCGCTCGCAGCATTCCCCTGATGCCGGCGCGATGGCTTATGGTCTACGCCGCCAAGGCGCTTCACATGATAATCGCGCCGTTTGTGCTGGCGGCCTTCGCGGCGATGACTGTCGCGCGCGTGCTGTCCGGCGAATATCTTTTTGTTCTGGCGGCGCTTGCGCCGGCGGTCGTGTCCGCCGCGATTATAAACGCCAAAGCGCTGTCCGGAACCGATGATGTCCGCGGTTCGGCGCTCGCGGCGGCCGCCGGCCGCATAAAGATGTTTTTTATAACGAATATCATACTCGTGGCCGCCGTGCTGTGTTATCCTTTTTTCCGCCAGACCAGCGCTTACAAAAAAATTTCGCGCGCCGATTCCTTGGGTGCGCCGACCGGTAAAATATGAGTATAAAATCCTCGGCGGATAAAAATACCGTCAAGCGCGCGAATCAAAAACTCTACGACGATATAGCCGGCGATTACGAGCGTATCGATGGCAGACGGACTCCGGCGCTGGCCGCGTGGCTTGCCGGTAATCTTCGCGATTTAAGAAAAGCCGCGCCCGGCGGGACGCTTCTTGATATCGGCGCGGGCAGCGGTTTCGTGTCGCGCTGCGCGGAGGGCATTTTCGACGAGAGGGTAGGCGTCGATCTTTCGTGCAAAATTCTGGCCGCCAATCCGGACGCTTTTGAAATGGGCGTTTGCGCCGACGTTGATAATTTGCCGTTTGCCGACGGAACTTTCGACGCGGCGGTGTGTTTCGCCGTGCTTCATCATATGTACGATTTCGCGGGTCTTGCAAGCGAAGTCGCAAGGACGCTTAAACCCGGCGGTATTTTCTATTCGGACCACGATTTGGATTCCGCTTTCCGCAAAAATTTCGCGCTGCCCATTTATGTTTACAGAATGTTCAAAAATTCCGGCACAAAAAAGAAACTGGCCGGCATCGATGTGTCGTACGACGATTATGACCTGTCGGAATTCCGCAGCGACGGCGTGCCGTCCCGCGAAATAGCCGGTCTGCTTGCTGCCGCCGGATTCGACGTAAAGATGCAATTCCATTGGTACGGCTCGCTGCCCGCGCTTGATTCCTCGCTTGGGCGTTTGCGTATGCCCCGCGGCCTGGCCCCGCTTTTAAGCATAAGAGCCGTCAAAAAAGGATAACGGTCGATGAGTAAACGAATATTGCTTTTATCCCCGCCCTACGTCGACGAATATATGCGCAACGCCCGCTGCGATTTTGTGTCGCTGTCGGCCACGCAGTGGTATCCGCTTCTTCTGGGATACTGCGGCGCGTATCTGGAAGGCAAGGGCTTCGACGTTAAATTTGTGGACGCTCCCGCGCATTATCTGGATCGGGCGGCAACCGAGAAAATAGCGGCTGATTATCGTCCGGATTTGCTCGTGCTTTATACCGGCCGCATGAGCCAGGCGAGCGACCTTGAGTTCGCCGAGCCGCTGCTGAAAAAACTCAGTTGCGATTGTGTTATCGTAGGGCCTTACGCATCCATAAATCCGGATGCCACGCTTTCAGCCGCCCGTAAAATCGACAAATTAATAACCGGCGAGTTCGAGCGCGCCGTCGGAGAAGTCGCCGAGGGCAAAGATTGCGCATCCATAAAAAACCTTGTGTGGCGCCGCGGCGGAGCGGTAACGCATAATCCCGCCGGACCTTATATGACCGGCGAGGAACTCGACGCCGTGCCGTTCGTCTCGAGGTTTTTCAAAAAACACGTCGACATCTACCGCTACAAGACGTCGTCGGAGCCGTATCCTTTCATGGATATTTTCACGGGCCGCGGCTGTCGTTGGGGACAGTGCACTTTTTGCCTGTGGGTTCATACCTACATAAAGGGTTGCACTTACAATCTCAGGAGCATTGCCAACGTCATCGATGAGTTCCGCGCCATAGAAAATGAAATGCCGGAAATCAAGTCGGTTATGATACAGGACGATACTTTTACGGAAGCCCGCGCCGCCGAGTTCTGCGAGGCCAAAATCACCGCCGGCATAAAACTTCCGTGGTCGTGCTACGCCCGCGCCGATATGAGCGCCGAAGTTTTGAAACTGATGAAAAAAAGCGGCTGCCTGAACCTTCACGTCGGCTACGAATCCGCCGACCCCGAAGTCCTTAAACGCATCAAAAAGGGCATTACCGTCGAGAGAATGACGCGCTTTACGGCCGACGCCAAGAACGCGGGGCTGGGCATCCACGGCGATTTTGCCATCGGTTTTCCCGGCGAGACCGTCGAGAGCGTTAAGAATACGATTCGCTGGGCGTACGAAATGAATCCGGCGACCGCGCAGTTTCAAATCATAATCCCGTTTCCCGGCACGCCGCTCCACGCCGAGATGACGGCTAACGGCTGGCTTAATAAAGACGGCCAGCCCGATATGTCTCAACTGAGCAACGAACAAATCAGAAAACTTGCCCGCGCGGCATACCGCAAATTTTATATCAGCCCGAAATATCTCCGGAAGTGCGTTTCTCATCCGCGTGAATTTTTCTTCGGACGTTTGAAAACTATCATCCGCGCGATTCCGGCGTTATTCTGGAAAAAATGGAGCGTGTGAGGAGAGCGTTGAAAAACCCTTGGTCACGTCATTCCCGCGAAAGCGGGAATCCAGAGTTTCCGTCGCAGTATGGATTCCCGATTAAAGCATTCGGGAATGACAAAATGGTCAAAAAATAGATTTTTCAACAGTATTATGAGGCAAATCCGGCTATGAAAAAAGATCTGTTGCGGATATTGCGATGTCCTGAATGTAAAAAAGACGGCCTTGCGATTGTCGAGGCCGCCGCCGCGGAGCGGTCGGTTGTAAACGCGCCGGCTTCGGGCGGGCTTAAATGCCACTTTTGCGGAGCCGGATACAGAATCGAAAACGGCATAGTTGTTTTTGTCGAAGAAAACGCGCCGGGCGCATCCCGCCGAAGCGGGACGGACTATTGAGCGAAACTCAATAAAAGGATAATATGGGACAAATACCCTGCGGCGATATCAGAAACTTCTGCATCATCGCCCATATTGATCACGGTAAATCCACTCTGGCCGACAGATTTCTTGCGGCGGCGGGATTGATTTCCGCCGACGACAAAAGAGCGCAGATTATGGACGCCATGGCGCTTGAGCGCGAGCGCGGCATCACCATAAAGGCCAAGGCCATAAGGATGGAGGTCGAGCGAGGCGGGCGCAGATACGCACTCAATCTTATAGACACACCCGGCCACGTGGATTTTACTTACGAGGTCAGCCGCGCGCTTGCCGCCTGCGAGGGCGCTTTGCTTCTTATCGACGCGTCGCAGGGCGTGGAGGCCCAAACTATCGCCAATCACAATCTGGCTGTCGCGGCGGGCCTCAGAATAATTCCCGTTATCAATAAAATAGACCTTCCCACGGCCGACGTCGACGGCACCCGGAGGCAGATTAAAGAAATTCTGGGCATCGACGAAGAACCCGTATCCGTGAGCGCAAAAACCGGAGAAGGCGTGGAAACTCTCATCGCCTCCGTTATAGAAAATGTTCCGCCGCCTCGCGCGCGGGGTACGGGCGCCGTCGCGCTCGTATTTGATTCCTACTACGATTCCTACCGCGGCGTCGTCATATACGTCAGAATTTTTTCGGGGACGATGCGCAAGGGTGAAGAAATAAAGTTTATGTCCAACGGCAGAAAGTACGAGGTGCTTGAAATCGGCTGGTGGCGTCTTGAGTTCGCCGCCCGCGACCGGCTCCATGAAGGGGAAACCGGATATGTCATCTGCGGAATAAAAAATATTCAGGATGTAAGAATAGGCGATACTATGACGACCATCGCCGAGCCCGCGTCCGTCGCGCTGGAAGGTTTCCGCGAGGTCAAGCCGTTCGTTTTTGCCGGTTTCTATCCGTCGAATCCGGCCGATTACGAGGATTTGGTCAAAGCGCTCGATAAACTCCGTCTTACCGACGCTTCTTTCCGTTATATTCACGAAACATCCGCGGCCCTGGGTATGGGTTTCAGGTGCGGTTTTTTGGGGACGCTGCATCTTGAAATTATGAAAGAAAGAATTTCCAGAGAATTCGGGCTCGACATAATAGTGACCGCGCCGAACGTAATTTACAAAGTTGCCGTCGACGAGGCCGGAGAGCTTAAAGAATATGACATCGACAACCCCAGCCGTTTCCCGCAGTTGTCGGACATAGTCGACATAAGGGAACCGATGGTAACAGCCACCATAGTCGTGCCCGATAAATATCTCGGCAATGTCTTTAAGCTTCTTGAAAACTATCGTGCCCGACAGGAGAAAATAAAATTTTTGGAGAGTCGCCGCGTAATTCTGGAATACACTATTCCGCTGGCCGAAGTCATAGTGGGATTTTACGACGCGCTCAAATCGGCGTCATCCGGCCACGCATCGTTCGATTACGAGCACGCCGGTTACCAAAGCGGCAAGCTTTCAAAACTGGAGATTTTGATAAACTATGAGGCGGTGGACGCTTTTTCGACGATAACACCCATAGAAAGCGCCCACAGGCGCGGCATCGCGCTCACCGAGCGGCTGAAAGAATTGATTCCGCGCCAGATGTTTGAAGTGCCTATTCAGGCCAGAATCGGCTCGCGCATAATAGCGCGGTCGACCATCCCCGCGATGCGCAAGGACGTCATAGCCAAATGCTACGGCGGCGACATATCCAGAAAGAGAAAACTTCTGGAAAAACAGAAAGAAGGCAAGAAGAAGATGAAGAAATTCGGCAGGATAGACATCCCGTCGGAAACTTTTTTCAAAGTGCTTAAAATAAATTGACGTCGGCGAATCGTTCCGATGTCCGCGATAAGGGAAAAATATGGAAAAAACACTGTTCGCTTTCGGCGCGGCGCTTCTGTCCGCGGACATTCTATACTCCGTCGGCATCAAAAAGAAATGGTTCGAGCGTTCCGCCGCGGTGGCCGCGGCTTCGTCGATTTTCGGAGCTGTGGCGGGCGTATTTCTTGTTTTTGTGGCAAGGGTGTTTATCGGCAAAGAGGAACAGAGCCCTGCCGTTTTGGCGGCGGGTTTTGTCGCCGGAGCGCTTATGGGCGCGTTCGCGGGATTAAGACATCGCGCCAAACCGGTATCGGCTTCGCCCATGCTCGCGTGGCAGAAAGAATGGCTCGATACCGGATGGTCGGCGGTGTGGCTGGCGGCGGTGATAATGTATTTTTTTCTACAGGCGTTCAGGATTCCGTCGGCTTCCATGCGCGACACATTTTTGGAGGGAGACCATCTCTTCGTAAATAAATTCATATACGGTTTCAGGGTGCCTTTGACCGGCGGCAGAAGGGTACTGCCTTTAAGAAAAGTCGAACGTTCCGATATTGTGGTTTTCCAGGCGCCTCCGTCGGCGCTGGAACCCTCGGAAAGACGAAAAAACGTGAGCAAGGACTTCATAAAACGCTGCGTGGCCGTGGGCGGCGACTGGGTGGAAATAAAAAATAAAAAACTTTACGTCAACGGGCAGAAAATCGACGAGCCGTATGTCCGTTTTGCCGACGGCGAAGCGTCGGCTTTTTCGTCGGCATACGCGCGTCGTCTGAATCCCGCGGGTGAAGAATATCAGAGAAAATGGGAGCGGGGAGAATTTCGCGGCGAGCGCTCCGTAAAAGACGATTTCGGTCCCGTAATGATACCGCCCGGCCACTATTTTTGTCTCGGCGACAATCGAGACCGTTCCAGCGATTCCCGTTTTTGGGGGCCGCTGTCCGACAAATATTTGAAAGGCCGCGCGTGGGTCATTTACTGGCCGTTGAACCGCGCAGGTGTCGCCGGAAAACTAAAGAAGCAGAGCTAATCCGGCGGGGAAATATTAAATCCGTCAGTTCTCTTTTTGTCCGTATCTTATGGAGGAAATTATGGAAATGTCTCTTGTCTGGGTCGTGGCGGCGGTCGGTTTGCTGCTTTTGGAAATTCTGACGCCGGGCGTTTTTTTCTTTGCGTGTCTGGGCGTAGGCGCTCTGGCCGCGTCCGCGGTATCAGCCGTCGGCGGTTCGCCCACGGTTGAGTGGGCGGTATTTTTTGCGGTCTCCATCGCCTCGATTTATCTGGTAAGGCCGTTTGCCCGCCGTTATTTCGGGGGGTTGAAGAAAAAATCCAACGTCGACGCTGTCGTCGGCCGCGCCGCGCCGCTTATCGAAAAAGTAACGCCGGATTCTTTGGGGCTTGTTAAGATAGACGGAGAATTCTGGAAAGTGTCGTCGCAGGAAACGCTCGAAGCCGGGCAAAGAATAGAGGTTGTCGCCGTAGAAGGAACGCATCTTGTGGTGAAAAAACAGTAAGAAACGGTAGCGTCAAAAGTTTTATGAAAACGGCTAATTTCCCCCTTAACAAAGGGGGAATAAAAGGGGGTTGTTGCCCGTCCGGGAATAACAACCCCCTTGCCCCCTTTGTTAAGGGGGAATTTATACAAGAATTGTCAAAAGATTTTTGACAGAACTTTCAATACACAAGGGAGGTAGCATTATGCCGGCAGGTCTTATTTTTGTTTTGGCAGTATTCGTAGTGATTTACATTTTTCGCGCAGCAAGGATCATACAGCAGTACGAGAAGGGACTCGTCGAAACGCTGGGGCAGTATACGCGCACGGCGGATTCCGGCCTCACGATAATTTTTCCGCCGTTTCAGCGGCTGAGGATTGTCGATATGCGCGAGCAGGTAATCGACGTTCCGCCGCAGGACGTAATTACCAAAGACAATGCGGTGGTTAATGTCGATGCGGTTATTTATTTTCAGATAACCGATCCGTTCAAAGTCGTCTATAATATTTCCAACTTTGCCATGGCAACGATGAAACTCGCCCAGACGAACTTGAGAAATTTAATCGGCGATTTTGAACTTGACCAGACACTGACCTCGCGTGAAAAAATCAACACTCAACTCAGGCAGGTTCTCGACGAGGCCACCGACAAGTGGGGCGTGAAAGTCACACGTGTGGAGATACAAAAAATCGAGCCGCCCCGCGACATCACCGATTCGATGAGCCGCCAGATGAAGGCCGAAAGAGAGAAGCGCGCGAATATTCTGGAAGCCGAAGGTTTCAGACAGGCCGCCATACTTAAGGCCGAAGGCGCCAAACTTTCCGCCGTGCTTGAGGCGGAGGGACGTTCCGAGGCGATAAAAAAAGTGGCCGATGCCGAGAAGTATCAGATTGAAGTCGTCTACAACGCCATACATTCCGGCCGTCCGACCAACGACCTCATAGCGATAAAGTATCTCGAAACTCTCGAGAAGGTCGCCAATGGCCAGGCGACCAAGATATTCCTGCCGATGGAATCAAGCGGCATACTTGCGTCCATCGCCGGAATAAAAGAATTGTTCGACGATAAACAGAAGGATAAGAAGTAAGAAAGGCAGTGGTCAGTGGTTAGTGGATAGTGGTTAGTAAAAACAAAAGGCATTCTGTCATTCCCGTGCCGCTTGTCATTCCGTGCTTGACACGGAATCCAGCGGGATAAACTCCGGCGGGAATCCAGAATTCGAAATTCTAGCAGATTCCCGATAACGACCCCCGATAACAACATTCGGGGGCAGGCATTTCACCGCCTACGGCGGGACCCCGCAAAATGCGGTGGCGGGAATGACATTTAGGGTAAATTTTGATGTAAATACGCGATCACAGGTAAGAAAAAATGGCCGGACTATATGTCCACATACCTTTCTGTCGGGCCAAGTGCCGCTATTGCGATTTCGCAAGCGCGGCAGCCGGAAGAGATTTCGCGGAAACGGAATCGCGGTATCTCGACGCTCTGGCCGCGGAGGCCGTTGCGCGTTCCGTCGGGTGGAAAGAATTCGACACGGTTTATATCGGCGGCGGCACTCCCGGCGTTTTGAGCGCGGCCGCGCTCGAACGGCTGTTCGTCTTGCTGAAAAGCAATTTTGATTTGTCCGCGGCCTCCGAGATTACCGTCGAATGCAATCCCGAAAGCGCAGATTTCGCCAAGCTCGACGTCCTGACGCGTCTTGGCGCGAACCGCCTGAGCATGGGCGCGCAATCCTTCGACGAAGAAACCCTGAAGTATCTGGGCAGGGTACATCCGGCGATGTCCGTCCGTGAATCTTTCGCGGCGGCGCGCGAGGCGGGTTTTGACAATATCGGGCTGGATCTGATTTTCGGAGCGCCTGTCGGCGGTCCGGAAACTTCGGCGATGGAAAGCCGCCTTGAAAAATGGCGTTGCGACCTTGATAATGCGGTTGCGCTGAAACCGGAGCACATTTCCGTCTACGCTCTGTCGATAGAAGACGGAACGCCGCTTGCGGCTTCAGGCGACATAATATCGGAAGACGAACAGGCCGATATGTACGCGCTCGCGCGCGAACATCTGTCCTCGGCGGGGTATGTCCACTATGAGCTGTCGAATTTTGCGCGGCCCGGCAGGGAATCGCGGCACAACCTGAATTACTGGCGTCTCGGAAGTTATCTGGGTCTGGGCGCCGCCGCCGCGAGTTTCGACGGCCGTTCGCGTTTCAAAAACACAAGCGATACCGCCGTCTACACCGACAATCCCGCCGATTCTGCGGCCGAGCGCGAAACGCTGACCGGCGGACAAATCGCCTCGGAGAAAATTTTTCTGGGATTGCGGCTGCTTAATGAAGGCGTAACATTCGGCGCGGAGGAATCCCGCCTCTACGCGGATGTCCTGAGCCGCCTCGAAGCCGACGGTTCCGTCGAGCGCCGCGGCGCCGCTTTCCGGCTGAGACCGTCGGCGTATTTTACGTCGAACGCCGTAATGAGAGAATTCGTCTGATAACTTTATGACCATCTCGGATTTTTTCGTCAACCTTCGATACGCTTTCCGTCCCCGTAAACCCATTCTGACGGCGCGCCTGGCGCAGGCCTTTATCCGCAGCAAGGTCTTCCGCCGTCCGCCGCTTCGCTATGTGGATTTTTCGATTGGCGACGCCTGCAATCTCAAATGCGCCCATTGTTTCGCCACTGCTCTTGTCGACGATAAAAGGCCCCGGATGACTCCGTCCGACTACGCCAGAGTGTCGAAAGAAAGTATGGCTCTGGGCGCCGTGAATTTCTCTTTTCAGGGCGGCGAGCCGCTCGTTATCAAAGAACTCCCCGAAATAATCGCCGCCTGTTCCCCGAATAAAAATCTGATATCGGTTACAACCAACGGAACGCTCCTCGACGAAAAAAGAATCGCGGGTCTTAAAAAATCCGGCGTGGATATATTGACGGTAAGTTTGGACAGTTCCATACCCGAAGAACACGACGAATTCCGCGGTATGAAAGGGGCCTTCCAAAAAGCGCTCGACGGGATAAAGCTCGCGCGGAAATCGGGCATCAACGTTACAATAGGAGCGGTCGTCACACACTCTACCCTGAGGAGCGAAGGCATAACCGGTTTGCTGCGTCTGGCCGACGAAATGAAGATTATACTCAACGTCATTTTTCCGGTGCCCGCCGGCCGCTGGAGCGGCGACGACGGGGGTATGCTTCTGACGAAAGAAGACCTCGAATACGTAGAATATATAACCGGACGGTCCCGCTATGTGCGCACGGATTTTCAGGCCAATCTCGGCCCGCGCGGATGCGGCGCGGCCAAAGAAATTCTCTACATAACGCCCTACGGCGACGTTCTGGCCTGTCCGTTCATACACATCGCGTTCGGGAATATTTTTGTCGACTCCGTAAAAACAATACGCGCTCGCGCATTGTCAAATCCGTATTTCGGACAATACGCGCCTGACTGCCTGGCCTCCACCGACGAGGAATTCGTGCGGAAGTATATCGTCGGAAAAACACTCAAAGCCGCCCGCCTTCCCATGAGCGCCGACGACGCGTTCGGGCGCGATAAAAAATAAACGCCTATGAAAGCTTTCGTTACCGGCGCGGGCGGATTCCTCGGAAGAAACCTGGTCGATGAACTTCTCGCGGCGGGACACGAAGTAAGAGCGCTGACGCGCGCGGGCGGCGGGCTGCCGTCGGCCGTGGAAACGATTGCGGGCGACGTGACCGACGCGGCATCGCTCGCGAAGGCCGTCGAGGGATGCGACGTATGCTATCATCTGGCGGCGCTGGTGGATTTTTCGCCGTCGAAAAGGAATGAATCTCTCGACGTCAATGTCGGCGGCACACGCAACGTGCTTTCGGCGGCTCGGTCCGCCGGAGTCAAAAAGATAGTCGTGGCAAGCAGCGCCATAACGCTGGGCTCGTCGAAAAAACCCTCCCTGATAAGAGACGAAACATTTTATCCCGACCCTTCCCAGATAAGGCAAAACCCGTATACTGAAAGCAAACTCGCCGTCGAGGAAGAATGCCGCAAGGCCTCGGATTCCGGTCAAAACGTGACGGTCGTAAATCCCACTACGGTTTACGGGCGTTACGACCGCTCGTTGAATTCAGGAGCGATTATTATGACCGTTCGCGCCGCTTCCGTAGTGCCGGCGCCGCCCGGAGGCGGTAACGTCGTCGACGCCCGCGACGTCGCGCGCGGAATGCTTTTGGCCGCCGAGAAAGGCCGCAGCGGCCGACGTTACGTGCTGGGCGCGCACAATCTTCTTTTCGCCGAGATTTTTGCCGTCATCGCCCGCGTTCTCGGTAAAAAACCGCTTTTTGTTCCGGTGCCGCGCGTCGCCCGCCTTCCCGCGGTACTGGCCGCTTCTCTCGTCGGACGACTTTCCGGGAATCGCTTTCTTACCGCGCACACCGTCGGGGATCTTTTTCGCTATAAATATTATTCATCCGCCGCCGCGCTCGCCGACCTCGGATGGATTCCGGCTTACAGTTTCCAAGAAAGCGTGCGCGACGCCCTGGCCTATTACGAGCGCGCCGGCATCACCGGCGGCAAAAAATAAAATGTCACCCTGAACCCTTCGTTTTTGTCACCCTGAGTGAAACGAAGGGTCTCAAAAGTTTTGATTAAAGGGGATTCTTCCCAAGTTTTCAACTTGGTCAGAATGACGGAATTACATGAATAAAAGAAACAAAGTGGCGTTCTACCTTCCGTACATCCCCGACGGCAACACTACGCCGCATCTGGGCCCGCTGTATCTTTCCGCGCTGCTGGCGGCCGATGGGTTCGATACGTTTGTTTTCGACGAAAGAATAGATCGCCGCGTGCTGGACGCCCTCATAGATTTTCGTCCCGACATTGTGGGTGTCAGCGCCGCCACCCCGGCGTACAAGAGGGGTTTGTCGGCCGCCGCCCGCATCAAGGCGACGTCGCCGGACACATACGTGGTTTTCGGCGGGGCGCATCCCAGCGCGCTTCCGGAGGATGTTGTGGCCGGGAAAAACGTGGACTTCGTCATTACGGGCGAGGCGGAACATTCCTTTCCCGAACTTTGCGAAAGGTTGCGCGGCCCCGACGTTTCCGCGTCCGCATTATCGGGCGTAAAAAATCTTTTCTACAAAAAATCGGGTGCAATCGTTCGTACCGATCCCGGCGCTTTTCTGGACGACGCCGAACTCGACGCGCTGCCCTTTCCGGCGTTCGACAGGATGGATATTAAAAAATATTTCGCCGATTCCCAGACACACGGATTATTCCGCAAGGGCTCAAGAGTCCTTCCGATTATGTCTTCGCGCGGGTGCCCCCACGAATGCGCGTTTTGCTGCCGGATGATGGGCCGCCGCATGAGATACCGCAGCGCGGATTCCGTTATGGCGGAAATCGAAATGCTGACCGGCAAATACGGCGCCGACGAGATATATTTCGAGGACGATAATTTTACCGCCAACCGCCCCCGCGCTCTCGACATTCTTGAGCGCCTTGCGGCGTTCAGGCCGAAGGTTCACGTAAAATTCGCCAACGGTATCCGCGCCGATTTCGTCGACGCCGAAATCCTCTCGGCCATGAAGCGAGCCGGCGTCTACTCGGCGTCCTTCGGGATAGAATCCGGTTCGCCGGCTACCCTTGTCAAAATGAAAAAGAATCTGGATCTGGACAAAGCCCGGAAAAACGTTGAGTTGGCCAAGTCGATGGGATTTTACGTGGGCAGCAATTGTATAATAGGATACCCCGGCGAGACGCCGGCCGACGCGCGGGAGTCGCTGGATTTTTTTCTCGGGCTGAATCTCGACAGTATGGCCATAGTCAATCTGGTGCCTTTTCCGGGAACCGAGGCGCGCAGGTTGTGCGAAGAAAAAGGGTACCTCAGCCCCGCCGCCGCCGACTGGGACAATTATTATTTTGCCATCGACAGGCCGATACCTCTTATCAATACTCCCGAGTTGCCGGCCGATGAAATAGAAAAATTGATTCACAGGGCGTATAAAAAAATGTACCTGAGGCCGTCGTGGCTGCTCAAAAGCGCCTTGCGGCTGCGTCCGTCGGAGATTTTGCGCGGCGCGTCGGTTATGATGCGTCACATACTGAGTGGAAAAAACTCATAGAAAACTTTCGCGTATAAAAAATGGGTAAACGAAAAAGAGAAAAACAATCCGCGCCCCGGCCGTCAGTGTTCAGGGCGCCTGTATCCGTGGCCGCCGTGGTTTTTGTGGTATCGGCCGCGCTCATACTCAAACGGTATTTCGCCGCGTTTCCGTCGCCTTTTACGGCCGCCAAACTTTTTGCCGGCGTGGATTTCAACGCTCCAGCCGCCAAAATATTTTCGCATTTTGCGGCGATTTTGCGCGCCTTGGCGGTTTTTGCGGCGGCGTTCGGGGCGGGTTCGGCTTTCTTGAAAATTTTCCGGCTGGAAATGTCCCGTCAGGAAAAAACGGTTTTTTCATTATCGACGGGACTGGGACTTGTCGCGCTGTCCGTTTTTGTCCTTGGACACACGGGGCTGCTTAAAGTCGTCCCTATGGCTATGGCCGGGATTGTCTTTTGGGCATTGGCGGTTTTTGAGATACGTTCCGCGATTAAGTCCGGCCATCCGGAGCCGAATCAGGCCGTGACGGGGAAAAAAGAAAAAATAGGTCTCGCCGGATACGGCGCGCTTGCCGTGCTGGCCGTGGCGGCTTTCGTAAATATCGTCGGCGCCCTCACGCCGGAGACGTTCTATGATTCGCAGCAGTATCAGCTGGGGCTGCCCGCGCAGTGGCTGCTCGGCTCCTCGATAAAATCCGATGTCTACACGCCTTCGTCCTTTTTCCCGATGAATGTCAACATGCTGTTTACCGCGGCGATGGCCTTCGGCGACGACGTGGCGGCAAAAATGGTTCATTATTTCTGCGGTATTCTGGCCGCGTACGCCGTATTCGTTTTCTGCCGCAGACGATGGTCCGTCGGCGCCGGCATTTTTGCCGCGCTGATTTTCTACGCCAACCCCGCGACTATGACGGTTTCCTGGAAGACGGCCGTGGAAATGGGCCTGGCTGTTTTTGCGTTCGCGTCATTTTTCGCGGCTATGAAATATTACGACACATCCCGCCGCGCGTGGCTGGCTCTGGCCGGTGTTTTGTGCGGGTTTGCCGTCGGAGGAAAATATACGGGACTGGTTTTCGCCTGGTTTCCCGCCGTCGTGATGATATTCTTCCGCGCGGCCTCGAAAGAAACCTCTTTGAAGTCCGCCGCCCTTGACGCGCTTTTCTTTTCGGCATTAGCCGGTCTCGCGTCCGCTCCGTGGCTTTTAAGAAACGCCATCCTGACCGGCAATCCCGTATTTCCGTTTTTCTGGACGCATATCGGATTTACCAAGCTTCGCGCCGCCGGACAGTTTCTTGACCCTAACTGGCCGCCTTTCACATTCGTAAACTACTTTCTTTTTCTGTGGCCGCTCACGATGAATCTGTTGCATCCCGAGGGTTATCCCGGCGCCGTTTTTCTGACGTTGCTGCCTCTGATATTTTTTGTGCGTTCCGACGACAAACATAAGGCGCTTGCCTCGTGGATTTATCTTGCCGCGGCAATCATATCATGGGCCGCCACGGGTAAATTTTATCTTCGATATTTTCTGCCGTCGCTGCCGGTGGCCGCGGTCATCTTCGCGCACTATCTTTCGCTCGCCGGAAAATCATCCGCGGTCGGAAAACTCGCCGCCGCTCTTGTCATTTATCTTTCCGCCGCGAATATAGTTTTCGCGGCCCGCATATTGCGCGAGACGCAGGACCCCGCGCGTTATGTATTTTCCGACATCTCAAAAGGGGATTATCTGAGCACTCAAAGAATGAGTTACCCCGCGCCTTACTACCCGGCCGCGGAGTGGATAAATAATAATTTGCCCGCGGACGCGGGTATTATTTTTATGGGCGAGACGCGCGGATTATTCACCGAAAGAAAGCATAAAACCTCCAGCGCTCCCGATTTTTGGTGGTATCTTGAAATTCTGGGCGATTCGCGCAATGCCGCCGAGTACCGGCTTGCCCTGAAAAATGCCGGTATGACGCACATTCTGTTCAACTGGCCGGAAGCGCGTCGGCTCCTGGGTTACGACGTTTTTTATTTCGACGAGAGGACGCTTGAAATATTTGATGATTTTTGGCGCGCGCACGTGCGCGAGATACACTCATCCGCCGCCGATATTTACGCGCCGGAATACGGCATAACGTCTATGAAGCGTCAGCAGCCCGAATGGTGGGCGCGCCACGCGGCGAATCCGCTCAACCGGATTTACGTTTACGCCATTCTCGACGGCGCCGCCGCCGCCGCGCTGCCGGCGCCTCCCAATCCCGCGCTGGCAAAAGAACTTTATCCCGACACACGCTGGTCGGTAATATCCAAAAAAGCCGAGGCATTGCTCGACCGCAGCAGGAGGCGATGACAAGGCGCCCCTCCGCGGCGCCCGACGAACTATGAAATATCTTAAAATACTCGCGGGACTTTTGATAAGCGCCGCGTTTCTTTGGCTGGCTTTTCGCAACATACACATCGGCGAAGTCATAAAGGAGGCGCTGGGCGCGAACATTCTTCTTATAATATCGGCGCTGGCGGTGTCGCTGGCCGGATTCTCTTTGAGGTGTCTCAGGTGGAAGATTATAGGGCGCCAGAAATACTCCGCGGTTCCGTGGAAAGTATTTTTCAAGGCGACCAATATGGGACTTATGCTCAACACATTCGTTCCGATGCGCGGCGGAGACCTTTTTCAGGCGTATGTCCTTGGTAAAAACGCGGGCGTGTCCAAAAGTTATGCCTTATCGACGGTGATTATCGAGCGACTCACGGATCTGCTGCCTCCGGTGATAATAATAGTGGTCAGTTCCGTTTTTATAGCGTTGCCGGCCATGATAACGCTTCCCAGGATATTTCTTCTGGTTTTGGCGGGTTTTCTTTTTCTGACGATGTTAGCGCTTTTCGGCCGGCGCATCGTAAAAATTTTCGGCACTTTCCTTGCCGCTCACCACAGCGCCAAGATTCAGTCATTGATGGACAATTTTCTCTCGGGGCTTGAACTTATCAAGGACCCGCTTATCCTGGCAAAAGTGTCGGGCCTTACGGTACTTTTCTGGACGTTGTCGTGCATCCACACTTTTTTGGTGCTGGAATCGCTGGGAATACATCTGCCGTTTTTTGCGGCGTTCACAGTTACGGCTGTTACCGTCATAAGTGTGGCCATACCATCTTCTCCGGGTTACGTGGGAATATGGGAATTTTTTGCCATGATGGGTCTGGGGATATTCGGCGTAACCGGTTCCAAGGCCGCGGGATTTGCCGTTGTTTTCCATTTCCTGTCGCTCTTGCCCACGACAGTTTTGGGGTTGTATTATCTTCTCGGGGACATAGGCTCGTACAGGGCGGCGTCCAAAGAATAAAATCTTTCCCGCTTTGCCAAAATATATTTTGAGACCGTTGAAAACCTCCGTAATTTGTCATTGCGTGGCACCGCCGTTTTGGTAGGGACAGGTCGCGACCTGTCCCTACTTCGTCACGGAGTTTACCCCGCACTCCGATGCGGGGTTCCTCGCAATGACGGCCAAGGGGACTTTTTCAATAATCTCATCTTGACAATTCCGGCTTCGTTTTGCTACAATATTAGCACTCAAAGGGCTTGACTGCTAACTAATTGCTCCTGAAAAAGTCATAAAAATGTCACCCTGAACCCTTCGCTTTTGTCACCCTGAGTGAAACGAAGGGTCTCGCTTTGGCTCAGGGCATGCTCTGTGAAGGGTCTATCTTGTTGTCGGAAAACGAGATTCTTCGCGGAGTTTATCCTGAGGCATTATGAGATTCTTCGCTACGCTCAGAATGACGTCGCCGAAGGACCCAGAATGACAAAATGTATAGTTTTTCAGGAGCAGCTAACTAATCCGGCGTGTTCCGCCGGATAGGCGCGGTCGTGAATTTTAATGAGAAAGGCAGACGTAGTAAAAACTAAAAACAGAAAAAACAAAATACTCCACGCCGCTGTGCATCATTACATAAAGACCGGCGCGCCCGCGAGTTCCAAGGTATTGGTCGGAGATTACGGCGTGGATTGTTCCTCGGCCACCGTCAGAAATATCCTTGCGGAATTGGAGGAAGACGGTTATCTGGCGCAGCCGCACACTTCGGCGGGCCGCGTGCCTACGGATAAAGGTTACCGCGCGTATGTGGATATGCTCGAAGGCGCGCGGCGTGTCGCGCTCGACGAGGCCTCAAGATTAAGAAAGGCGTACGACAACAGAGCGGCGGAACTCGAGGAAGTCATAGTAAACACTTCGCGGGTGCTTACTTCGCTGTCTCATTATTCCGGATTCGTGTCGTTGCCCGCCAAAGACAGGACGCGCATAAAGGACGTGGAGCTTATAACGGTTCCCGGGGGCAAGACGCTTTTTGTTTTTGTGACGGATACGGGACTTGTGAGACACCGCCTTTTCGGTTTTGAAATTTCGCGCGCGGCGGCGGGCTACATAAACGCTTATCTGCGCGAGCGGCTGGTCGGCGGCACGCTTGACGACGCTCAGAGCGCCGTATCCAATATTCAGGGCGATTTGGCCGGCAGTCCGGCGGACTTTCGGGATATAGGCCGTCTTCTGTCGTCGGCTTTTGATTATCAGGAGAATCTTCACATAGAGGGTGTGGCCAATATAATGGCTTTGCCCGAGTTCAGGGATTTGAACATCGCCGATTTTCTGGGCGAGTCCTCGCTCGAAGCGGGACACCGCCCCGGACCTCTTGCCCGTGTCATACGTGATAATATGACCGCGCTCGACGTGAAAGTCATAATCGGCGCGGAGACCCGCTGCAAGGGTTTTGAGTGCGCCAGCGCGGTTATAAGGTCGTATAGCCGCGATGAGCGCCCCGTCGGAGTGCTGGGTATTCTCGGGCCGAAGCGGATGGAATATTCAAAGATGATGTCCATAGTGGACAACGTATCAAAAATGCTTGAAAAGGCGCTTAAAGATATATGACGAAAAAAGAAAACGAATCCGTGGATTGCAAGAAAACCGTTCCGGAACCGGTCTCCGGAAGCGATGCGCCGGCCGCTTCGCCGGTCGATCCAAATAAGGCCGCGACTCAGGGCGGCGCGGATTATTACGAGCAGTTATTGCGGCTGCGCGCGGATTTTGAAAATTATCGCAAACGTGTCGAACGCGAAAAAGCCGCCCAGCGGGCTTGGGCTAAGGAGGAGATACTTGTTAAGCAGATATCTCTTCTTGACATAATGACGCAGGCGCTTACGGCCGCGAAAAACACCCGCGATATCGAGGGTGTGCTTGTTGGTCTTGAGATGATAATAAAGGAGTTTGAAAAGATGCTCGCCGAGGAGGGTGTTACGGCGGTTGCCGCCGACGGCAGTTTTAATCCGGCGGTTCACGAGGCCGTAGAGACGCTGGAAGATGCGTCGTTGCCCGACGGCGGCATAAAAGAAGTTATGAGCAAAGGTTATATGATGGGCGAGCGGCTTATCCGTCCCGCCCGCGTAAAAATTGTAAAAAATAAAACACAGGATAAAGAAATCCCCCTGAATCCCCCTTTTGCAAAGGGGGAAAAAGACGAATCTGTTCTATAGCACTCACCCCTCTTTTTGAAAGAGGGGTCGGGGGAGATTTAATAGGAGGCAGTATGTCAAGAATAATAGGTATAGATCTGGGAACTTCAAACTCCGCCGCTTCGGCGATGGAGGGCGGCAAGGCGGTTATAATTCCGTCGGCCGAAGGCACATCTATTGGCGGCAAGGCGTTTCCGTCCTACGTGGCGTTGACCAAAGACGGTCAGGTGCTTATAGGCGAGCCGGCCCGCCGTCAGGCGGTGTCGAATCCCGAGGGAACTTTTACGGCGTTCAAGAGAAAAATGGGCACGGACTTCAAATATAAGGCGCACGGCAAGGATTTCACGCCGCAGCAGTTGTCGGCCTTTATACTTCAAAAAATAAAGTCCGACGCCGAGGCGTTTCTGGGTCAGAAAATCGATAAAGCGGTCATTACGGTGCCCGCTTATTTCAACGACAATCAGCGTCAGGCGACCAAAGACGCCGGAACCATCGCGGGACTTGAAGTTGTCCGTTTGGTTAACGAGCCGACGGCGGCATCGCTTTCCTACGGAATCGACAAGGCCGGCGCCGACCAGATAATTCTGGTGTTCGATTTGGGCGGCGGAACGCTCGACGTCACGATAATGGAAATGAGCAAGGACGGCACTTTCAATGTTCTTGCCACTTCGGGAGACACCCAGTTGGGCGGAACCGATATGGACAACGCGCTGATAGACCATATCGCCGGAGAGTTCAAGAAAGAAAGCGGCATAGATTTAAGAAACGACAAAATGGCGATGCAGCGTCTCAAAGAAGCCGCCGAGAAAGCCAAAATAGAGCTTTCAAACATTCTTGAGACCGACATCAACCTGCCGTTTATTACGGCCGACGCTTCGGGACCTAAGCATTTGACGATGAAAATATCCCGCGCAATTTTAGAGAAGCTCGTGCATCCCATAGTCGCGCGCTGCGCCGCTTCGATAGCGGGCGCGATAGAGGATGCCAAGGGAGCTCCCGGCTCGCACGTGAAATCCGTTTCGGACATAAGCCGCATAATTCTTGTGGGCGGACCCACGAGAATGCCGATGGTGCAGAAATTTGTGGAGGAACAGGCCGGTAAAAAAGTCGAACGCGGCGTAGATCCAATGGAGTGCGTCGCAATGGGCGCGGCCATTCAGGGCGCGGTTCTTACGGGCGACGTCAAGGATATTCTTCTTCTGGACGTTACGCCTCTTACCCTGGGCATAGAAACCCTGGGCGGAGTGCGCACGCCTCTTATAGAGCGAAACACGACCGTTCCCGTAAAAAAGTCGGAGACGTTTTCGACCGCGGCCGATTCGCAGATGTCCGTGGAAGTTCACGTGCTTCAGGGAGAGCGTCCTATGGCCTCCGACAATGTTTCGCTCGGCAGATTTATGCTCGACGGAATACCGCCGGCTCCGCGCGGGGCTCCTCAGATAGAAGTGACGTTCGACATAGACGCATCGGGCATACTCCACGTAACGGCCAAGGACAAAGGCACGGGCAAAGAACAGTCGATAAAAATCGAGGCGTCGTCCAAGCTTTCCAAGGACGAAGTCGAAAAATACGTCAAGGAAGCGTCTCAGTATTCCGACGCCGACAAAAAGAAAAAAGAGGAAATCGAGGCCAAGAACGAACTCGACACTGTGATATACGGCACGGAAAAGGCGCTCAAGGATCACGGCGACAAACTTTCGCAGGACGAGCGGCTGGGTATCGAGCGCGCCGTGTCGGAGGCGAAGGAATCCGCGAAACTTTCGGATGTCGAAAAGATCAAAAAAGCCAAGGACGCTCTCGTCAAAGAATCGTACAAAATCGCCGAAATCGCCTATAAGCAGTCGCAGGCCAAAGGCGGCGCGGCGGGACAGGGCGGGCCTTCGGCCGCGGGCGGCGCGGAAGGCGCCGCGCCAGGCGGCGAGGGCAATAATAACAGCAACAACAATAATGTCGTGGACGCTGAAATCGTCGACGAGGACAAGGGCGGCGGCCCGGAATCCAAATAACGGCCGATGCCCAAGGACCTCTACGAAATTCTCGGCGTAAAAAAGACCGCTTCGCTTGACGAGATAAAGCAGGCCTACCGGTCTCTGGCCATAAAGTTTCATCCGGACAAAAATCCGGGAGACAAGAGCGCCGAGGAAAAGTTCAAGGAAATCAACGCGGCGTACGAGGTTCTGGCCGACGCTAAAAAGCGAGACCTCTACGACAGGATGGGGCCCGCCGCGTTTACCGGCGGCGGAGCAGCCGGCCAGGGCGGCGGCTATGCCCGCTACGCCGATGGCGTTGACTTCGGCGATATTTCCGATTTGTTCGGTGATGTCTTTGACATTTTTGGCGCGCAGGCCGCCGGCGGCCGGTCGTTCCGCTATAAACGGCAACGTGCCGAACGCGGCGTAGACATCCGCATCGGCATAGAACTTGCCCTGCGCGACGCGCTGTCCGCCGTCGAGAAACACCTCGAAGTTCCGCGCATGGAACCCTGCGCCGCGTGCCGCGGCACGGGCGCCAAAGGAGGCGCGGCGCCGCGCACCTGCCGCGATTGCGGAGGCCGAGGACAAGTCGTATCAAGCAGAGGATTTTTTACATACGCCTCGCCTTGCCCCGAATGCGGCGGCAAAGGCACGGTTATCGACGAGCCGTGTACTTCGTGCCGCGGCACGGGACTTGAGCGAAGATTGCACAAAATCACCGTAAAAGTTCCCGCCGGAGTGGCCGACGGCACCGTGCTTAAAATCGCCGGCTCCGGCGAAGTTTCGTCGGCCGGATACCCGGGCGACCTCTACATAAGCATTCGCCTTCGCAAAGATCCGCAGTTTGACCGGCAGGGCGACGACGTTATTTTTGAAACCCACCTTCACTACCACCAGTTCGTCTTCGGGGCCGACATAGAAGTGCCCACTTTGGAAGGCACGGCCACCGTCAAGGTTCCGCCGTCGACGACTCCGGGGACTATTCTTAAACTCAAAGACCACGGCATACCGCATCTGGGACGACGGGGCCGCGGCGACCAACTCGTCAAATTGAAACTCAAAATGCCCCAAAATATGAGCGAACGCCAGAAGCTTTATCTGAGACAATACGCGCAGTCGCTGGCGGAATAATTTTTTGGTTTGATCCCCCCTTGAAAAGGGGGGATACAGGGGGATTTGATAAATCTCCCCCGACCCCTCTTTTTTAAAGAGGGGCATTGTGGTACAACATCATGCCGCATTTTTATTGTCACCCCGAAAACATTACAAACCAAAAAGAATTCAAACTCTCACCCGAAGAATCCCGCCACGCCGCCAAAGTCCTGCGTAAAATTGAGGGCGACGAAATTTCCCTGTTCGACGGCAAAGGCAATTCGTTCCGCGGGAAAATAACATCGACCGCCGGAGTTGTCTCAGGCGTGATCGTTTCCTCCGCCGATGATAAATCCCCGTCGAGCCGCCCCCCTGTCAAACTGTGCTTTTATCAGGCCGTTCCAAAAAAATACAAGTTTGAAGATATAATCGACAAGCTTTCACAACTCGGCGTGTCAAAAATCATACCCGTCATCACCGAACGCACCATAGTCAGATTGTCCGCCGACGACGCCTCCCGCAAACTCGTCCGATGGCGCGCCGCCGCTCTGGCCGCCTCAAAGCAGTGCGGCCGCCCCGACATCCCCGAAGTTCTTCCGCCCGCCCAATTCGCGGACGCTCTTTCAGCCGCCGCAGCGTCGGGTTTCCCCGCGATAATCGCATGGGAGGCGGAAAAGCAAAACGCCAAAAAGACCATACGCGAAGTTTTATCGCCTTCGCCCGCCGGCCTCAATATATTCATCGGCCCCGAGGGCGGTTTTTCCGTCCGCGAAATCGAACTCGCTTTCGCCATCCTGGCCTCGGCAAAAACCATAGGTCTCGGCCCGAGAATCTTAAGGGCCGACACCGCCGCGGAGGCCGTCGCGGCAATCCTCGGCTACGAAATCTCCGTCGACGACCCTCGATGAAAATTCATTTCTACACCTTCGGCTGCAAAGTAAATCAGTACGACACCCAGTCGCTGAAAGATAAACTCGAAGCCGAAGGCCACACTTCTTCCGAGACCATCGCCGATGCCGACGCCGTGATAATCAACTCCTGCACCGTCACCGCCGAAGCCGACAGACAGTGCCGACAAATCGTGCGCAGAATGCTCAGGGAATCCGGCAGCGCCCGGATAATAATAAATGGCTGTTACTCCCGTCGAGCCCGCGAAGAACTCACGGAAATATTCAAGGATGCCCCGCGCGTTCGCGTTGCGTCGTCCTCCGGCGAAATACTCGAAATGCTTCGCCCGCAATATAAAAAACCCGGCGTCCCGTCGGGCGACGTCAAACCTTACCTGCCCGAATTTTCGGCCGCGCCCCTCAAAAACTTCCTTGAAAAATCCAGGGCGTACGTTAAAATTCAGGACGGCTGCGACCAATTCTGCTCATACTGCATCGTGCCGACCGTCCGCCCCGCGCTGTCGAGCCGTCCCTCGCGCGAAGTCCTTGCCGAAATCAGTTCTCTGACGGCAAACGGATACCCCGAAATCGTGCTGTGCGGCGTGCGTCTCGGCCGCTACGCTCCCGCCGCCGGATACACGCTCGAAAATCTCATCGCCGAACTTCTGTCGTTGCGCGACGATTTCCGCATCCGGCTCTCGTCGATAGAAATAAACGAAATAACCCCCGGCCTTATCCGCCTGATGAAAGAAAAACCCTTGAGAATTTGTCCACATCTGCATATCCCGCTTCAATCCGGCTCCGACGCCGTACTGAAGAAAATGAACCGGCCGTACACGGCAGCCGAGTACGAAAATAAAATTTCCTCGATAAAAAAAGAATTTTCCGATGCCGGCGTTACGCTTACCATTACCACCGACGTTATCGTCGGCTTTCCTTCCGAGTCCGACGAGGATTTCAAATCCACCCGTTCGCTGTGCGAAAGAGTCGAGTTTTCCAAACTTCACATCTTCCCTTATTCGGAGCGCCCCGGCACCGCCGCCTCAAAGATGACCCTCCGGCGCGACGCCGCATATCTGCGCGCTCTCGACACGCGAAAAAAAAATCTATTTGAGCTGACCGCCCGCCTCGAAAAAACGGCCCGCGCCGCCTCGGAACGCGAGGCGCACAGAGCCATCGCGCTGGGCCGCGGCTGGGTGCTCACCGAGGACTATCAGTATTACAAAACGGACACTCCCGCGCCCGACGGCATTTTCGATTTTGAACCGCCCCGCATTCCTTGACTGAAACGGATGAATTTGCTATCATAAAAACATTCGCGTGTGGCCAAATTGGCCGCAATTTTACCGCTCGCCTTTTTTGAAATAAATGATAAGGAGCAGTCCCTCAAAATGAGAAGACCCATAATAGCCGGTAACTGGAAGATGTACAAGTCGCTCGCCGAAGCCCTCGATCTCGTCGAAAATCTTAAATTATCCTGCTCGTCCGTCGCCGACAGAGACGTTGTGGTATGCCCGCCGTTTACGGCTCTTGCCATAGTGTCTCAGTCGATAAAAAAGTCGGCGCTCAAACTGGGCGCGCAGAATCTTCACTGGGAAAAAGAGGGAGCATACACCGGAGAGGTTTCGGCCAAAATGATAGTCGACGCCGGCTGCTATTATGTCATCATAGGACATTCCGAGAGAAGACAGTATTTCGGCGAAACCGACGATACCGTCAATAAAAGAACGAAAGCGGCTCTTGCCGCCGGCCTTATCCCTATTGTTTGCGTGGGCGAAACGCTTGCCGAGCGCGAATCGAATCGCGCGTTCGAGGTCATAGAACGCCAGATGAAAGGCGGCCTCGCGGGTCTTTCCGTCGAAGATTCTCAAAAAATCGTGGCGGCTTACGAACCCGTCTGGGCAATAGGCACCGGCAAAACCGCCACTCCGGAACAGGCGCAGGAAATCCACGCCTTCATCCGCGAAAAATATTCCGCGCTTTACGGCGGCTCGGCGGCGTCGGGTTTAAGAATTCTCTACGGCGGTTCCGTCAAGCCCGATAACGCGGCAAACCTTATGAGACAGGCCGATATCGACGGCGCGCTCGTCGGCGGCGCGGCTCTTAAAGCCGACGATTTCGCCAAAATAGTAAAATACTGACGCGTCGTTGTTTTTTTTGAAGTCATTCTGAACGAAGTGAAGAATCTTCTTCCGCATACAAAACAGGGATTCTTCGCCCCAATGGACATCGGGGCTCAGAATGACACTTGGCGGAGGAATACATGGAAGAAAAACTTGTCAACGAAATAACGATGTCGCTGGCTCTGCGTCAGAAGCGCGAAAAGAAACCCGTCGTAGCCAACGTTTCCAACCGGCACATGCACATCTGCCGCGAGGATTTGGATAAATTGTTCGGCGCCGGATACGAACTTAAAATAAAAAATAAACTTATGCAGCCGGGCGAATTTGCCTCGGAAGATACTCTTAAAATCACCGGACCCAAGGGTTCCATCGACAAGGTCAGGGTGCTCGGCCCCGTCAGAAAAGCCACTCAGATAGAAATATCGATAACTGATTCTTTTATTCTCGGAATAAAAGCTCCGGTAAGGCAGTCCGGCGATGTCAAAGGTTCCGCGGGCATAAAAATAACAGGCCCCAAGGGCGACATAGAAATAAAAGAAGGCGTCATCGCCGCCAAAAGGCATGTGCATATGACACCCGCCGACGCCGCTTATTTTGAAATCAAAGACGGCGATATATTGAGAGTTAAAACCCTCGGCGAGCGCGCTGTGATTTTTGAAAATATGGTCGCCAGAGTGTCGGATAAAATGGCTCTGGAATGTCATATCGACACGGACGAAGCCAACGCCGCCGGACTTAAAAACGGCGATATGGCGGTAATTTTGTAGAAAAAACAATGCTTAAAAAAGCCATAGTCGTTATTCTGCTTGCCGGTCTGACTTGCGCGCTGCATTCCGAGCCCGTCGGCAAAACGAACCAGGATGTGGGAAAAATTGCCGAGCCGATTCTCGACAATATTCTGAACGCGCAAGGAATGACTAAAGTTTTGTGGAAAGGCAGATACGATAAAACCGAAGAAGACGTTCTCATAACGGTCGTCATAACAAAGCGAAAGAATAAAAATCTTGTTACCGGCCTGTGGTTTCAGTGAATAATTTTGTAGGGGGGAATAAAATGAACATCCGTGCGGCCATTGTATTTTCGTCGATAATTATAGTGGCGGTCAACCATTGTTTTGGCGCCGTTTCGCCGACTTCGCAGGGGAGAATCAAATTCGACGTTGACATATATGACGACGCCGGCATAGACACGATAAGCAGCATAATAACCTTAAACAACATCAAAGCTTCCGAGATAGAGCCCTTCATTCGAGCCCGATTGTCGCGCTACGGCGCAGTTCAGGTCAACGACGCTTTGAATATGATTATCGTTACCGACAAAGAGCCAAAAGTAAATGACCTGTCCGAACTCGTCCGGAAACTTGACGTAAGCGGACTGAAAGAATTTTTGAGATTGGAAACCGAGACGATACCGCTGAAGCACACCGACCCGACGGACGTAATACCGCTCGTCCAGTCGCAACTGTCCACCGAGGGAAAAATATCCGCCGACGTTTTGCATAATGCCATAATAATAACCGATGTAAAAAGCAAAATCGACTTTGCGAAAAGCATAATAGCCAGATTGGACACGAAAATCCCGCAGGCGCTCATAGAGGCGAAGATTATAGAGGTAAGCGGTGACTACATAAGCAAGCTCGGACTGGACTGGGATGCTGTTCTTTCGGCGGTCGGCGGTTATGGATATATCGGCGGTGATTTGTATTTTGGCAAAGAGGTCAGAGAACAACTGACCCAGGATCAGTCGGGATCGTCGGGTTATGAAAATAGATATAAATATACAACGGAATATCCTCAAACATTCGTGAGGGCATATTACAACGTCGGCGTTAATTTCAGAACTTTTTTTGAATTCGTGAACTTCCTCGTCAATGAAAACCACGCCAAAATCATATCGTCTCCGCGGATTGTGGTGAAGAACAGCAAAAGCGGCAGGGTTTACACCGGCGATGCGGTTCCATATACCGAGCAAGGAGATACTTACGAAAGGCGGGCGGGAACGGGAATAACTTTGAACATTACGCCGAAAATCCGTTCTGGCGGACTGATAAACCTCGATGTCTACGCGAGTGTCGGCGATATAACCGGCTGGGGCGCAAAAGGCGCGCCGATAATTAACGAGAAGACCGCCCAGTCCAACATCGACGTCAAAGACACTCAGACATTCGTGATGGGAGGACTTGAACGGACTACTTATGTTGACTCGGTAAAAGGCGTTCCGCTGCTGAAAGACATACCCATCATCAAATATCTTTTCTCGAAGAAAACAAAAACCAAAATCAGCAGACATATCCTTGTTTTTATCACGACGACTATCTTAAAAGACGGCGAAGAAATCTTCAAGAAAGACATCGAAAAATTACAAAAGACCGGCGACTGATACACAAAGCCGGCGAACAAACTGTTCGAAAACTTAAATGTGCGGACAAAATATCTATGAACGCGCGAATTAGTTTCGTCGACCAAAGAATCCCTTCCGACAAAACGGAACCGACCGCGAAAGATATTTTCCGTGCGGCCGGACAGATAGTGTTCAATTACTATAAACTGGTTCTGAAAAAAGATATTCGGCGCATCAAAATAAATTATTCCGTCACTTTTACGAAATGACAAACGAGCATTACACCTGAACAAAAAGTTGCGCAAGTTCGGGGTTATTTCGCTGTATATATCCAAGGAGGATGTACTATGGAAGCGCTGGGAATGATTGAGACAAAAGGTCTTATCGCGTTAATCGAAGCGGCCGACGCGGCCGTCAAAGCGGCCAACGTAAAACTCGTGGGCTGGGAAAAAATCGGTTCCGGTTTTGTAACAGTTCTTTTCCGCGGAGAAGTTGCGGCCTGCAAAGCGGCCTGCGACGCCGGCGCCGCATCCGCCCAGAAAGTCGGAGAACTCGTAGCCGTGCACGTGATACCGCAGCCCGCCTTCGACTTGGAAGGCAAGATGCCGATATCGCTGCCCGAAACGCTCAACAGAGCAAAAAAGTAAGCAGAATTAAGTAGCGGGCGAATTGCTATTCGCCAAATTTGTGGGATGGCAATCCCACCGCTACACTTAATCCTATTAATCGGAGAGAAAATGCTATTCGCAAGAGTTATAGGCAACGTCGTTTGCACTCGCAAGGACGAAAAGCTCGTCGGCACCAAGCTTCTTCTGGTGCAGCCTCTCGATACTCCCGCCGCGCCGGGCGCCGAGGATAAGCCCAAGGGCAATCCTATGGTGGCCATAGACGCGGTGGGCGCCGGCGAGGGGGAGTTCGTGCTGATAGTCCAGGGATCAAGCGCCCGCCAGACCAAGCGCACCGAGGGCAATCCCGTCGACTGCACCATTATGGCCATAGTCGATTTCGTCGAGAAAGATGGCACGGTTGTCTTTAAAAAAAGCGCGGACAAATAGAGGCAGGCAGCAGGTAATAGGCAGTAGGGTGTAGCGGGCGAATTGCTATTCGCCGTATTTTGTGGGATAGCAATCCCACCGCTACTATTGCCTATCTCCTGTTCCCTTATTTACTTATGGAAATAAACGAAAAAGATATTCAGTCGCTTGTCTCGGAAGTCATCCGCCGGATGAGTGTTTCTTCGGTGTCGCCGTCCGAGTTATCGTCGGGGGGGTCGGGCGGGCCGATATGCGCTTCGCTCGACGAGGCCGTCGCGCTGTCGGCAAAAGCCCAGGGTGTTTTCGCCCGTCAGGGTCTCGCGCAGAGAGAAAAAGTCATCGCCGCTATGCGCGAAGTTTCTCTCGGTAACGCCGAGAAATGGGCTAAGATGGCCGTTGAAGAAACTTCAATGGGCAGGTGGGAAGATAAAGTAAAAAAGAACGTTCTCGCGGCGACGAAAACCCCCGGCGTCGAAGACATCAAACCCGAGGCATTCACCGGCGACCACGGTCTGACACTCGTGGAAAAAGCGCCGTTCGGCATTATAGCCGCCGTGACTCCGTCGACCAATCCCGCCGCCACGATTATAAACAACGCGATCTCGATTATTGCGGCGGGCAACTCGGTAATATTCGCGCCGCATCCCGCTTCAAAAAAAGTCGTTCACGATTCGATAAAAGTCATAAACGACGCCATAGTCGAGGCCGGTTCTCCGTCGGGACTTATAACCACCGTGAATCCTCCGTCGGTGGAGTTCACCAAGGCGCTTCTGAATCACCCTGAGGTCAAAGTCAATCTTGTCACGGGCGGCCCGGCGATAGTTAAAGTCGCCATGGGCGCGGGCAAAAAAACCATTGCCGCCGGTCCGGGAAATCCTCCCGTGGTCGTGGACGAAACCGCCGATTTGGCGCGTGCCGCGGATTCTATAATTACCGGTGCGTCCTTCGACAACGGAGTGCTTTGCACCGCCGAGAAAGAGACGATAGTCGTTTCTTCCGTCGCCGAAACTTTCTTAAAACACATGCGCTCGGACGCGCGCGCGTACGAACTCACCGTCGAGCAGATGGACGCTCTTGCTAAAGTTGTAATCAAAAAAGTCGGCGGACACGGCTGCGAAGGCGAAATGAACCGCGATTACGTCGGCAGGAACGCCCCCGTGATAGCCCGTGCGATAGGGCTTAACGTTCCCGATTCCGCGAGGCTTTTGTGGGGCGTGGTGCCCAACGACCATCCCTTCGTCTGGACGGAACAACTGATGCCCGTTATGCCCGTCACCGTCGTAGCGGACGTCGCCGCCGCCATAAAACTCGCCGTCGAGGCCGAAGACCACAGCCATCACACTTTCGCCATGCATTCCCTCAACGTGGCAAACCTCACGGAGATGGCCCGCGCCTCTCAGGGCTCGATTTTCGTAAAGAACGGCCCGACTTTTATGGGCCTTGGAATGGGCGAAGGATATGCCACACTCTCGATAGCCACTCCGACGGGCGACGGCCTCACAAAGGCGTCGAACTTCACGCGGCCGCTTCGCTGCGTGCTGGTTGATTATTTCAGGATAGTGTAAATATAGATTGTAGCGTTCCGACGTTACGTCGGGGCGAAATAAGTCATTAAACAATGGACAAAAAAGTATTTGAAACCGAGCTCGAGAAAATCATTGAAATCAGCAAAGAATATGGCGCTGAAAAGATAATTCTTTTTGGTTCCTGCCTTAAAGATATTAAGACAGCTAATGATATTGATATCGCCGTCGCCGGAGTTAAACCCGAGAAATTTTTTGAGATGTATGGCAAAATATTAGGTGAAATATTTACTGATATGGATTTAATCCCGCTGGAATATGCGCGGGAGCATTTTTCAAAACGTATTTTTGAGCAAGGAAAATTGTTATATGCCAAATAATTTTAAGAAACTTAAAGAAGACATATTAGATGAAATAAATCTGCTCGACCAGACGTTGAATGCTTTATCTGATTTCAAAGGAAAAATAGTTTTGAAAGATGCGAATACCGACCAAAAAGCGGTTACGGGGACATACTTAATGAATTTTTATACAGGCGTGGAAAATATTATTAAACGCGTGAGTAAGGAATATTATCAGACCTTGCCAAAAGGAGCCAGTTGGCATAAAGAACTTCTTGATTTGTCTTTCGATCCACCTAAAAATAAAATACCAATCTTTACCCGCGAGATAGTTAATAGATTAAATCCATACAGAGGGTTCAAGCATTTATTTGTGAGCGGCTATGGATTCAAATTAGAAATGGAATTGATGCTCTCATTAATAAACAACGTTGATAATTTATGGTTAGATATAAAAAAAGCAGTTACAGAATTTTCGGGAAAGTTGTAGTTTCGTTTAAGATGTGTTTTGGTTGATTATTTCAGGATAGTGTAGCCCGCTGTTATGAAAAAATGAACTGGTGACAAATTGGCACCGGTTCTAACCGCTGAAGCATTCCTCTACTTTGCTGTACGCTTTTACTGATCGGAAATCAGGGAAATATTTGAAGTGATGTGTCAACTGATGATTGTTCACGACGAGCCGAAAAGAAAAAAAGTAGGGTTTTTGAGTTAGGTTCTGTTGTGCTGCGGCGCTGGCGGATTATTTCAGGATCGTGTAGATTTTATTAGGGGAGGATGGATATGGATAGACAGATTGTTAAAGGTATCCGAAAATATATATCGGTTTTTCAGGAAGCAAAAGACAAAGACATTAATGAAGCCGACACGGTAACACGTATAATTAAATTTTTAGAAGAGGTCCTGGGGTATGATGTTCTCAGGGATGTTACAAAAGAATTTCAAATTAAGGAAAGATACGTTGATTTGGCGGTAAAAATCGACGAGAAAGTAAAATATTATATCGAGGTTAAATCGGCAAACACCAAACTGAAAGAATCGCACATATATCAGGCGGAAAGTTACGCTTCTCAAAGCGGAGTGCCGTGGGTGTTGTTGACGAATGGGGCTGAGTGGGAGTTATATCATTTAGTATTCGACAAAACAGGCATTGACCATTTCTTGGTTTATTCCATTGACTTAATAAACGGCGATGTGGAACAAAATTCTGAAAAGATACGCTATCTTTCACGCGAAGCAGTTCGAAAAGACGAGTTAAATGATTTTTGGGACAAACATATTACTTTAAGCGGAGAATCAATCATAAAAGCATTATTTCATGAAGATTCCCTGGGAACAATCAGACGGGAATTAAGAAGGGTTTCCGATATTTTGGTGGATGAAGACGAGTTGCTGTGGGGCATAAGAAAACTTCTCAGCCCGGAAGTTCTCTCACAGTATAGTGAGATTATAAAAATCAGAAGAAAGCGAAAAATCAGGACGACAAAAGAATCTGATACGGAAAACGGCGATGAAAACAAGCCGGATGCGACATCCGTTGTAAGTGTTTCCGATGTAGCGCAAAGCCCGTCTAATGAAAACAACGAACAATAGTATGAAAACCCTACCCGCAACAAAAATAATTCTCAAAGAGCATAAACCGGTTCTGAAAAAGGAATTCAACGTCAAAGAAATCGGTGTTTTCGGTTCCTTTGTCAGAAACGAAAATAATAAAAAAAGCGATATTGATATTTTGGTGGATTTCTCCCGCCCCGTCGGTCTGTTTAAGTTTATGGATTTGGAAGAATATCTTTCAAAGATTCTTTTCGGAAGGATAGACTTGGTCTCCAAGGGGGCTTTGAAAGGCCATATCGGAGAGCGGATACTTAAAGAAGTCGTCTATATATGAAAAGGGACTATCGCGATTATATCGCCGATATATTGGATTCGATAAAAGACATAAAAGTGTTCGTTAACGGTCTTAAATATACCGAGTTTATCCGCGATAAAAAAACCATCAACGCCGTCGTCAGAAGTATCGAAATTATTGGCGAGGCATCCAAGAAGATACCGGCGGCGTTGAGAGTAAAATATCCGTCGGTGCCATGGAAGAAGATGGCCGGCATGAGGGATAAACTTATACACGAATATTTCGGAGTAGATACCCGCATTTTGTGGGAAGTGGCGACAAAAGAGATTTACACGATTGAAACCCCGATGAAAAGTATTTTGATGGACTTGAATAGGAATAATAAGAAAAAGCGGTAAAGCGGCGTCGTCGTGTTTGCTTGAATAAATATGGACATAATCGAATCAGTAAAATCTGCGGGTGTGGTCGGGGCGGGCGGGGCGGGGTTTCCCACGCACGCTAAGCTTGCCGTGCCTCCGTCGGTAAAAATAGACACGGTGATAGCCAACGGCGCCGAGTGCGAGCCGCTTTTGCGCATTGACCAGCAAATGGCCGCACTGCGGGCAGACAAACTTGTGCGCGGTGTCGAACTTGCTATGCAGGCGACGGGCGCCGCAAAAGGCGTTATCGCCTTAAAGAAAAAATATCACGCCGCGATTGACGCCGTCGAAGCCGAGATAAAAAAAACGTCCCGCGGCAATATATCGGTCTTTCAACTCGACAATTTTTATCCCGCCGGCGACGAGTTCGTAACCGTATATGAAGTGACCCGCCGCATAATCCCCGAAGGCGGACTGCCTCTTGCCGTGGGCTGCGTGGTGGATAATGTCGTAACGCTGATAAACATCGCCGCCGCCGTGGACGAAAATAAACCCGTAACCGAGCGGCCGCTTACCGTCACGGGAGCCGTCAAAAATCCCGTTTCGGTGATACTGCCCGTCGGAACGCCTGTGGCGAAAGCCATCGAACTTGCCGGGGGGGCCGACACAGGCGGCGGGCCTTATGTGATTTTCGACGGCGGACCGATGATGGGCTCCATCGTCGGGGCGGATGCCGTCATAACCAAAAAAACCTCCGGCATAATGCTTCTGCCTTCGACGCATGAAATCGTGACGCAGAAGACCAACCGCCACGCCGTAAAGCAGATTAAATCGGCCTGCGAACAGTGCCAGGACTGCACGGAAATCTGCCCCCGATATCTTCTTGGACATAATTTTGAGTGCCACAAAATACAGCGCGGCGTGCAGGCCGGCAAATCGGACGCTCTTACGCAGGCATTTATGTGCTGCGAGTGCGGTCTCTGCGACTGGGTCTGTCCGGTGAAACTCACTCCCCGACGGACGAACCAGCTTATAAAAAGAGAACTCGCCGCATCGGGCGTCAAAAGTCCTCACAACAAAAAACCGGACGCGGTGCGCGAAATGCGCGAGTACCGCCGCGTGGCTCTGTCCCGCGTCATCGCCAGAAATGATTTGATCAAATACGACCGTCCCGCGCCGCTCAACGACGCGGCTTTCAAAATAAACGAAGTCACAATACCGCTGCGGCAGAACGTCGGCGCGGCTCCCGAAGCGGTCGTTAAGACCGGTGCCGTCATAAAACAGGGCGATTTGATAGCCCGCATCCCCGACGGAAAACTTTCGGCCAACCTGCACGCTTCGATATCGGGCCGGGCGGCGGAAGTCACGGGCGAATACATAAAAATAGTCGCCTAAACCCTGAGGCCAAAACTTATGCAACCTTCAATCGGACTAATCGAAACAAACTCGATAGCAAAAGGCATCGAGGCATCCGACGCAATGATGAAAACCTCCGGAGTGGAACTCGTGGACGCTTACGCCATCTGCCCGGGAAAATATCTCGTTCTTATCACCGGAACGCTTTCCGACGTCCAATCGTCCATGAAAGCCGGCGCGGAAATGTCGTCCGGAACACTCATCGACCAAATGCTCATACCCAACGTCAGCGCCAAAATAGTGCCCGCCATTCTCGGCACGTCGGATGTCGACGATCTTGAAGCCGTTGGGGTGCTTGAAACATTTACCGTCGCGTCGTGCATACTTGCCGCCGACGCGGCCGCCAAAGCCGCAAGCGTGGAACTCATCGAAATACGTCTGGCGAAAGGACTCGGAGGCAAATCTTTCTTCACAATGACGGGCGAAGTCGGCGCCGTGCGCTCCGCGATGAACGCCGCCGTCAAAGAAATCAAGGACGAGGGCGTTATCGTGCAGAAGGTCGTGATACCTAAGGCGCACAAAGAATTAAAAAGGACTCTGCTGTAAAATGTTGCGATAAACCGCGGCATGGTTTGGGGATAACGGACAAAAAAGATTTACGGAGTGAAAGTTTAATGGCTACCAAGACCAAGTACCAGGTTATCCGTATGATAGAGGACTTGCCGGAGAAAGTATCGGTAGACGGTATTGTCGCCGAGTTATTTTTCAGATTACAGGTTGACGCGGGTTTAAAAGAACTCGACGAAGGCAGAGGTGTGTCGCATAAATCCGTAGAAAAACGTATATCCAAATGGTTGAAAAAATAATATGGGCGCCGCGTGCAGCAAAGCAGTTTGAGGAAATATGCGAATATATCGCACGGGATTCCGATTATTATGCGGTGCTTTTTGCAGGGAGGATAAACGCCATTATAAAAAACGTACCACTGTATCCCATGTCCGGCAGGGTTGTCCCTGAATATAAAGACAAAAACTTACGGGAAAAGATATATCAAAATTACAGAATTGTTTACCGGTTGAAGAAGGGTATGGTGGAAATCGTGGCTATAGTCCACGGAGCAAGACAATTTAAGGATTTGTGGTGATACAAACGGATATATGAAAATAGTCATCGGCTCCGACCATTCGGGATTCAGATTAAAAGAATTTTTGAAGAAATCGCTTCAGAAGTCCGGCCACGACGTCGCCGATTTCGGATGCTATTGCGAAGAAGCCGTCGACTGGCCCGACATAGCGCTTCTGGTGGCGGAATCCGTGACCCGAAAAGAGTATCCCAAAGGCATACTCATCGACGGAACCGGCGGAGCGATGCCCATAGCCGCAAACAAAGTGCCCGGCGTAATAGCCGTGTGCGCCTACAACGAAATAACCGCGCGTTTCGCCTCGGAACACGACGACGCAAATATACTCTGTCTCGGAGCGAAAATGCTCGGCGACCTTGCCGCCGAGGCGGCGGTAAAGGCCTGGTTGGAAACGCCGTACGCGGGCGGCAGACACGAACGCAGATTGGCCAAGCTGCGCGACATAGAAAAAAAATATTCCAAATGAAAATTGCCTTCGGCTCCGACCACGCCGGTTACGAACTGAAAAAATCGTTGACGGTTTTTGCGAAGCGTCTCGGCGCGGAAGTGAAGGATTTCGGAACCGATTCGATCGATTCCTGCGATTATCCGGATTCCGCTCGCGCGGTCGCCGCGGCGGTTTCCGAAGGGACTTTTGATTTCGGCGTGCTCGTTTGCGGCTCGGGCATAGGAATGAGCATAGCCGCCAACAAGTTTCCGCGAGTCAGGGCGGCGCTGGCCTGCTCGATAGAACACGCCCGTCTGGCGCGGCTTCACAACGACGCCAACATTCTTTGTCTGGGCGCTCGCTTTATCGACGATAAGATCGCGTCGGAATGCCTTAAGATTTTTCTTGAAACGAAATTCGAGGGCGGGCGCCACGAAAAAAGAGTAGCCAAAATAAGCGCTCTCGAAAAAGATTTATCAAAATGATAAAAACAAAGATATCCTTGCTTCTGGCCGCCTTTGCGGCAAGCGTTTTATTCGTGTCGACTTTGTCGGCCAAGCGCGGCGGCGGGCCCGACGACGAACTGCTTCGGCTGGGTTTGAAATACGCCGACGCCGGCAAAACCGCGGAGGCCGTTGAAATATTAAACGACGCCGTCGACGATAACCCCACCGCCTCGCGGTTTATGGCTCTGGGCATAGTTCATCTTCAGAGAGACGAATACGACCTGTCTTACGCAAATCTTCAAGAGGCGCTCGCTCGCGACCCCAATCTCGCTCCCGCCCGCTATACGCTGGCCATGCTCTACGAGAAAAAGGGCGAGCATTTGGAAGCGCTGGAAGAATGGAAAAAATTTCTGACCGTCTCCCGAAAAAAGAAATTCAGGGAAATGGCCGAGAAACACATAGAACAGCTTGAAATACGTCTCGGTATCAAAAAATGAAATCACATTTTACGGTTTTCGGGCGCCTTATATCGGCCAAAAACTTCACCCTGCCGGCCGTATTTTTTACGGCGGCCGCATTGGTCGCCGGATGCGCCACGCCCCGCGCCAATTATAAGGCGGGTTACGATTTTTCGTCGGTTCGCAAGGTTTATATCGAAGAATTCAGATCGGTGGCTGTTTTCGAGAATTCCGGTTCCGTCGTCAGGGATGCCTTCATATCGGAGTTTTTGCGCGCGGGTTACGCCGTAACCGACGATATTTCGTCGGCAAATGCGATAGTCGGCGGCAGTGTAAGGACATATAACCCCGAAAAAAGATATTTGATAATGCTGCAAAAACCGGGCGAACAAAGAATAGTCGCGCAGAATCTCACCGAAATCCCCGGTTCAAATCTTTACTCGTTCGGCTCGGCTTTCGGCCTCAAAGAAGATAATCAAATAATAGTGTCGAACGCCGTGGTGGGGATATCCGCTCAAATGCGCGATGCGTCCACGCGCGAGATTGTCTGGTCGAACGATTACACGTACGAAGGTCTGGATTTGTCCACGGCGCTCAACGGACTGGTCAGATATTTGGTTAAAACGGTGCCTAAATAAAAATGAAAGCAGCCAGAGTCATAGGCCGTGTTGTGGCCACTCAAAAAATATCCTCGCTGACAGGGCTGAAACTTCTTTTAATCCAGCCGATGTCATGGGATAAAAAACCGCAGGGCGACCCGATAGTCGCCGCCGATGCCGTCGGCGCGGGCGCTGGGGAGTTCGTTTTCTGGGTGGCCTCGCGCGAAGCCGCCGTGGGCATAGGCGGAACCGGTATGGCGGATACGCCGCCGATAGACGCCGCTATCCTCGGAATTATAGACGGAGTGGATTTGGCAAGTCAGGACAGAAAAAACGAAAGCGGAAAGCAGATATGACTTTGGCTGCTAACCACTCGCCACTAACCACTCATCACTTACTAATATGTTCATAGCAAAAGTAGTCGGTAATCTCTGGGCCACCCGCAAACACAAAAATCTCGACGGCGCCAAGCTGCTTCTGGTCGCCCCCGCCGATCCCATTACAGGCGAACTTTTGGGCGAGCCGGTTCTGGCGATCGAGAGGAATCTTTCGGCCGGCGCGGGCGATATGGTGCTTGTCATAGACGAGGGCAACTCCGCCCGACAGATACTTGCCGACAAAAAAGCTCCGGTCAGAACAATCGTGTGCGGCATCGTGGATTCGGCTACTGTCCGCGGTAAGACGCGCAAGTGGCATTGAGACGGTTTGCCCGCCCCGCCTTCCGAAGGAAAATCTTATTTCTTAAATCCGGGATTTTGACGCGATGAATTTCGACGACATAAAAAACGACAAAGAGATAGCCGTTTATCTTAAAACCGCCGACGACAACTTCCGCGCAATCGGATTCAAGGATCACGGTCTTCGGCACGCCGCGGTTTCTTCCGCGGTGGCTGGCTATGTGCTGGAGTCGCTCGGATATCCGGCCACGGAAGTCGAACACGCTAAAATAGCCGGATATCTCCACGATATCGGAAACGCCATATCGCAGGAAGACCACGCGCAGAACGGCGCCGTTCTCTCTCTTAATCTTCTGGAAAATAAGATGTCTTACGACGACATAATCAAAATAATCAGCGCCGTCGGAAGCCACGAAGACAAGGGGCTTGATCCCGTAAGCCCCGTATGCGCCGCGGTAATCCTCGGCGATAAATCCGATGTTCACCGCGCCCGCGTGCGCCAAAAGGACATGAGTCGTTTTGATTCCCACGACATGGTCAATTACGCCTGCCTCAACTCGTCGGTGTCCGTCGACAAGGCCGAGCGCATGATATATCTTCGTCTTGATGTCGACGAAAAAATCTGTCCCATTATGGATTTTTTCGACACATTTCTTGCCCGCATAAAGTTTTGCCGCCAGGCATCAAAGTATCTGGGGTGCGGATTCGATTTGTATATCAACAACTCCCGCATGTGATGAAAACCTTTGAAATCGTCAAATCCGACGAAAAAACCAAGTCCCGCCTCGGCGTTTTGCGCACTCCGCGCGGCGAAATCCGCACACCGGTGTTTATGCCCGTAGGCACGCAGGGCACGGTAAAGACCCTTTCGGTGGAAGATCTTGAAGCCCTCGGCGCCGAGATAATTCTCAATAACGCGTATCATATGTACCTGAGACCCGGCGCCGATAGATTGGCCGAGTTCGGGGGGCTTCACAATTTCATATCGTGGAAGAAACCTATACTTACCGACTCCGGCGGGTATCAGATTTTCTCTCTTGCCGCATCCCGCAAGATAACCGAAGACGGCGTGAAGTTCCGCTCCCACATCGACGGAAGTGAAGTGGCGCTGACCCCCGAAAGTATGACGGCTTTTCAGTTTGCCGCCGGTTCCGACATAGCCATGTGCCTCGACGAATGTCTTGAATATCCGGCACCTGTCAAAAAAGCCCGCGAGTCCAAGAATCTCACGACCAGATGGGCGCGTCGGTGCCGTGACGCTTTCGGGGAAGCTCTCGCCGCCGAGGGCGTGGAATATCGTCCGGGCGAAGGACTCCGGAAAATGCTGTTCGGCATTGTGCAGGGCGGCATGTACGCCGATCTGCGCCGCGAAAGCGCGTCGGAAATGACGGATATCGGATTCGACGGCTACGCCGTGGGCGGCTTGTCCGTCGGAGAACCGCGAGATGTAATGATGCCTGCGCTCGACGCCGCGCTTGAAAATTTGCCGTCGTCGAGCCCCCGGTACTTTATGGGACTCGGCAGTCCGGAAGATATCTGGGAAGCCGTCGAGCGGGGCGTGGATATGTTCGACTGCGTTCTGCCCACCCGCAACGCCCGCAACGCGCAGGCGCTTACGTTTTCCGGCAGAATAAATATCACAAACGAACGATTCCGTTCCGACAGCGGGCCTCTGGAAGACGGATGTCTCTGTCCCGCCTGCCGCCGTTATTCGAGGGCTTTCATAGGTCATCTTTTCCGTTCGGGCGAGTTTCTCGCCGGGCGCCTTCTGAGTTTGCACAATATTTTTTTTATGATAAAATTAATGGCCGTAATACGCGAGGCCGTGTCGAACGGAAACTATGTCGATGAAAAGAAAAAATTTCTTGAAAAATATCTCGCTTAGATCCGTCGCGGTTATAGTCGCCGCCTGCGCGGTTATTTTTGCCGCGCAATTATTGCTTGCCGCGGCCGCCGGCGTTCGCAAAGCCGATTCGCCGCCGACCTCTTCGCCCGCCGCATTTCCCGCGGGAAATACGTCCGCATCCCCTGTTCCCGCGGCCGCCGCCGACACGCAGGCGCGGACGGAGCCGCGTCCGGCCGAATATATCGAAGCGATATACTCCGCTCTGAAAAACAATTCTTCCGACGTGCGGCTGAGGGCGCTTGAGATAATTCGCGAACGCCCCGCGCTTTTTGTGTCCGTCCGGGTTAAACCCTTATTGGAAGACAAAGACATCAATGTTAAGATACAGACGGTGCGCACGCTGGTTGCGCTGAACGACCGCACCGGCATTCCGTATCTCAGGTCTCTGGCCTTTACGTCGCCGAAGTTGTCTGCCGCGCCCACGGTTTCCGAAAGGGTAAAAATATTCACGGCGCAGAACAACAGGATAAAGGCCATAGTCGCTCTTGGCGACATAAAGGACACGGTATCGACGGAGCGTCTCGAAGCGGCCACCAAAGACGGTGACGCGCGGGTGGCGGACGCCGCATGGATTGCGCTTGCCGGAATGGGTAACAAAAGAGGCGCGGAAATTTTTATAGACGGACTCAAAAACTCGGAAAAGGCCGTCAGGGCCAAGTCGGCGGAAGTGGTCGGGGATATAGGAGCCGTTGCCGGTCTTGCCGCTCTGCGCGAGCGCGCCGGCGACTGGGATAAAGACGTAAAATTAAACGCGATACGTTCGCTGGGAGTTCTGCGCGACGTTGAATCGGCGCCCCGTCTGCGCGAGATTGTCGTGACCGACAAAGACCAGAGCATACGGGAATCTGCCGTCAGGGCTTTGGGCGAAATACGGGACGGCTCGAGCGCGGCTTTTCTTAAAAAATACATTTCCGACGAAAACATAGTAGTCCGGCTGGCCGTTTGCGAATCTCTTGCCAAAATGAACGACTATTCCGGCAAGGAGTTCGTCAAGGCGCTCGCCGAGCGCGCCGCCGAAAAAGAAGCGCGATACCGCGCCCTCAGGGCGTTGTCGCACTTTTCTCTTAATGCCGCGGACGAAAATTTGCTGCGCGAGATTGTTTTGGACGACGATTCTATGACGGTTCTTGAGGCCGTAAGAGTTTTATCTTTTAAAAAAAATTAGATGTCATTGCGAGGAGTAGGGGCGTATAATTATACGCCCCTACTTGATGGACGACGCGGCAATCTCCCGCAAGTAGGGACAGGTCGCGACCTGTCCCTACAATAACCTCGCAATGACGATAGAAAACAGGAGGAATATAAAAATGTTCTCATTTGTTAACATGCCTGCGATTGCGCCCGCGGCGGGCGGCGGGGATTTTTTCGGCGGCATCTTCCCGATGCTGGTCATCTTCGTTATTTTTTATCTTTTTCTGATAGTGCCGCAGCAAAAAAAAGCCAAAGAGCATCAGAAACTGCTCAACGCTCTTAAACGCGGCGACAAGGTGCTTCTGACCGGCGGCATATACGGAAGCGTCTCAAACGTAAAGGGCGATATCGTCGAAGTTAAAATCGCGGAGGGTGTAACCGTCGAAGCCGCCAAATCGGCCGTCTCGGCCGTGATAGTTCCGCCGGCGCCGGCGTCGAGCACCCCCGATATCGTAAAATAAAAAATGTCACGCCTCACACTCGAAAAAGTCAAAGAGAGCATGCTCGTCAAGAAGTTTATCGAGCAGGCCAACAACTATCTGGGTTCGATAGGATTTACCGAGCACGGTTTCAGACACGTGTCGCTGGTGTCCGCCATAGCCAAAAACGTTCTGGAGCATCTGGATTATCCCAGAGAAACCTGCGAACTTGCCGCCATAGCCGGGTATCTGCACGATATCGGCAACGTGGTTAACCGCAAAGATCACGGACAATCCGCCGCGCTGATTTCCATGAGGATTCTCAACGATATGGGATCGCAGCCCGAAGAAACGGCGATGATAATTTCCGCCATCGGCAATCACGAAGAGGAAGTCGGAGAGCCGCTTAATCCCGTGGCGGCTGCTCTGATTCTGGCCGACAAATCCGACGTGCACAAAGCCCGCGTCAGAAATCCCAGTATGATAGCGCTCGACATTCACGACAGAGTCAATTACGCCGTGGACAGGTCGTACCTCAGGGTCGACAAGACAAAAAAGACGATCACTCTGGGACTTTCCGTCGATACCAAAATATCCCAGCCGATGGAATATTTTGAAATATTTATGACAAGAATGATGATGTGCCGCAAGGCCGCGCGGTATCTGGGCTGTCAGTTCGAACTCGTCATTAACGAAAAAAAAGTGCTTTAAAAAAGCGGCCTTTCGCTGCGCAAAAAGCAATCGCGGAGATAATATGAACAAACTGCAAATCAAGCTGGCTGTGCTCGGAGTCGTCCTTGCGGCGTCGCTGTGGTTTCTGTTTCCGACAATAACTTGGTTCGGATATTCTCCTGAGACACGCTCCGAAATGGAGTCGCGCAAGGATTCCATAACCTCGAAAGTTATAAACCTCGGGCTGGACTTAAAGGGCGGCTCTCACCTTGTTTTGGAGATAGACGCCGACAAACTTCCGCCGGATGTCGACATCGACGAGACGGTCGGACGCGCCATAGAAGTCATAAGAAACCGCGTCGACCAGTTCGGCGTGACCGAGCCGCTGATAGCCCGTCAGGGCGACCGCTGGATAGTCGTGCAGCTTCCGGGCGTAAAGGATCCCAAAAAAGCCAAGGAACTTTTGGGTAAAATGGCGCTGCTGGAATTCCGTCTTCTCGACGAGAGCGGCGCGCTCAACAATATCGCGGAAAAACTAAGAAGCGCCGGCGCGGGATTTGCCGATATCGCCAAATATCCCGAAATTAAAAAAATGATTCCCGCCGGTTACGAGTTGTTTGCCGGCCGCGACGACAGATACCATCTTCTTAAAGCGGCGCCTGAGCTTACCGGCGCCTATCTTGTCAATGCCAAAGTGCAGTTGGGCGGGCAGTACGGCTTCCCGTATGTTTCGCTTGAGTTCAATCCCGAAGGCGCCAGAATGTTCGCAAACATAACCGCCGCAAACATTGAAAAATCCCTGGCCATAGTTCTCGACGGCGTGGTGCAGTCGGCGCCGGTCATAAAATCCAGAATTCCCGACGGCAAGGCGATTGTCGAAGGCAATTTCTCGATGGAGGACGCAAAGCTCCTGGCCACGGTGCTCAGGGCGGGCGCGTTGCCGGCTCCGGTTAAAATCATCGAGGAAAGAAGCGTCGGCCCCACACTGGGCGACGACTCCATACGCGCCGGCATACTGTCGGCGGTAATCGGCGGCGCGCTGGTCATAATTTTTATGATGATTTACTACCGCTCCGGCGGATTCATCGCGGATGCGGCGCTTATACTCAACCTGCTTATCCTTCTGGCGATAATGGCCTATTTCAGGTTTACGCTCACGCTTCCTGGCATAGCCGGAATAATTCTTACACTGGGCATGGCCGTCGACGCCAACGTGCTGATTTTGGAGCGCATACGCGAGGAACTGGATTTGGGCAAAAGCGTGCGCGTCGCGGTCGACGCCGGATATTCGCGGGCCATCGGGACAATAGTCGACTCCAACCTGACGACGCTGATTGCGGCTCTCTTCCTGTTTCAATTCGGCACCGGTCCCATAAAGGGTTTCGCCGTCACGCTTACCGTCGGCATAGCCGTAAGCATGTTCACGGCGATATTCGCCACCAAGACGGTTTACGACGCGCTTTTCTCGGGCGATTATCTTAAAAATCTGAGGTACTAAAAAAATATGAAGATATTTACGGGAACAAAAATCGATTTTATCGCCAAGAGATACGTTTACTTCGGCATTTCACTGGCTCTTATGGCCGCAGCTTCGGTTTCCGTGGTTATGAAAGGCGGATTCTCCGTCGGAATAGATTTTGAGGGGGGGTATCTTTTTCAGTTGAAGGTGACCCCGCCTATGCCTATGTCGGACTTAAGAAATGTTCTGAGCGGCTCGCTTTCGTCTTTTGAAATACAAAACGTGGTCGGTCTCGACGACGTCATAGTGCGGGTGAAAAAGGGCGAAGTCGGCACGCAGGAACTTATGTCCGCGATGGAGAAAAATATCGTCGCCGCCAGTCCCGACGCCGTAGTGCGCTGGGACCGCGTGGAATATGTCGGCCCTGTCGTCGGACAATATCTTAAACGTCAGGCGGTAATGGCCATATTCTTTTCGCTGGCGGGTATAATCGCCTACGTGGCGTTCCGGTTTAAGTCGCTCGTCTGGGGCGCCGCCGGAGTGGCGGCTCTGGCTCACGACGTATGGATAGTGCTGGGGTTTCTGTCTTTTTTCAACAAAGAAATAACTCTTACCGTCATAGCCGCGCTGCTTACTCTGGCCGGTTATTCCATAAACGACACCATAGTCATATTCGACAGAATCCGCGAAAAAATGCGCCTTCACTCGAAGGAACCGCTCTCGGAAGTGATAAACAGAAGTATCAATGAAACGCTTTCACGCACTGTGATAACTTCGCTGACGCTATTTGCGGTTGTGCTCGCCTTGTACATTTTCGGCGGCGCCGTGCTCCACGATTTTTCATTCGCCCTTTTGGTCGGAGTGATTGTCGGCACGTACTCGTCGATTTATGTGGCCGCGCCCATAGTTTACGAGTGGTACGCGAAACGCTCCGCGCGTTGAGTTTTACGCAATCAGGCGAAGCTCCGGTAATATAACGCGACGAAAAACAAATGCCCAAAGTTAAAAAATTCAACCTGAAACTTTCTGTATATCAGATACAGCAGATGCTCCGTCGCAGGAAATTTCCGTTCGGCGAGGATACTATCGGCGAACTCTCGGAAATGTGCGCCGAACTTAAAAACTCGGTGTCAACCGCGGCGCATTTCGGCACTTTTCGCGACCCGCGTTCCGCGGGAATGGCATTCGACATCCCGTCGGGCGCCGTGGCGCTCAGCGTTGCGGCGGCCACCATCGGGCAGGGCGCGGAGGAATTTATCGCGCGGCGAAGCGCGGCGGGCGAGGAGTCGGCCGTTCTGGCCGGGGCCGTCGTGTCGCACGCGGCGGACGAAGCCAAACGTTTCGCCTGGAAAATAATTTCCGACGAAGCGGCCGCCGAGAAATGCGGCCTGAGCGATAAAACGCCGGTCACGGACGCGGCGTCGCTCGACACTCTGAAAGATTTTCTGGTAAAGATTGACATCTTCCCGACGGAAAACGGACTTAAGCCCGTCTACTCGTTCGTAGAGTCGGCTTTCTGGTATCCGCTCAAGAAAAAAAAGTGAAATCCGCATCTCGCGGGTATGGCTTACCTTCCAGTCGGACATTCGCATAAAGTGATTATAAGAATACTTTACAACATCGTTTACGCGGTTCTGCTTGCGCCGTTCGCGGCTGTATTTGCGGCGGCTATGCCCTTGCGTCTCCGGCGTGAATTCAACGCCTCGTGGAAAGAACGCCTGGGCATCTATCCGCCGCAGTCCGGCGATTCCTCCCTGCCGTCGGTAATAGTGCGTTGCGCCTCCCTCGGCGAGACGAAAGTGGCTTTAAGATTCATTCAAAAAATATCGGGCTGCCGCTTCATTATAGCGGCTGGAACTTTGAGCGCCCGGGATTGCGCCAGGCAGTATTTGAACGAGAGGGATGTGGTTTTTACTCCCGTTGATTTGTATCCTTTCGTCAGAAGATTTTTTTCCGTGTTCCGTCCTGCGGCGGTAATATTTGTTGAAAGCGATTTGTGGCCGGAGTTTTTGTTCGGCGCGCGGGACGCCGGAACCCGTTCTATTCTTGTAAACGGAAGATTTTCTCCGTCGAGCGTGCGTCTGGGTTCAAAGTTTAAAAAACTCTCGCGGGAGATACTGTCTCTTCTTGAAGCTTTTTTAGTCAGATACGATTCCGACACGGCGGCTCTTGCGGTTGTGGGAATCTCGCGTGAAAAAATCGGGGTTTTGGGAAATATAAAATATGACTTTGGCGCCGCGCCGGAACAAACATCGCGTGTATCCATGGGTTATTCCGACGGAGATTTTGTCATAGTGGCGGGCAGTACGCATCTTGAAGACGAAAAAGCGCTGGCCGTCGCGCTGGGTAAAGGCATTTTCGCTTCGCGGCCCGAGCTCAAAGTCGTCGTCGTGCCGCGGCACGTTGAGCGAGCTGCCCAAACGGCCGCGATTCTTAAGGCATTCGCGCCGGCGTTGCTGTCGGATGAGCGTTCGCCCGCGCCGCGATGTCTTATCGTAGACAAAAACGGAGACCTGGAAAAATATTATTCCGTCGCCTCGGCGGCTTTTATAGGCGGCTCGTTCGGTCGTCGAGGCGGGCAGGAGCCGATGACCCCCGCGTTTTTCGGCAAACCCGTCATTTACGGGCCTCGCATGAGCAAGTTCGCCGACGAGACGTCGCGGCTTGAAGCGGCGGGCGGCGCCGTGAAAGTCGCGTCGGCTTCCGCCTTGGCCGATGTTCTGGAAATGTTCGCCGGCGATCCGGCCGCTGTCGCTGCCGTCGGCAAAAAGGCAAAATCCGCCGCCATGGCCGACGTCGGGGCGGCTTCGCGCGCGGCCGAACGCCTAAGAGAGTTTATCGAAAGGATTCCGCGATGACCCCTTTCTACTCGTTTCTGGGATGGCTCATCATAAAACTCTGGAGCGTCACCTTGCGCGTCCGCCGCTACGGGGTCGAAAAACATTCGCCGGAGGCGCTTGCCGCGCTGTCAGGACGGCCTTCCGGCCCGGCGCGTCCGGCTCCCGCGACATCCGTCGTGTTCGCGTTCTTTCACGGAGAGCAGTTCATCCTGTACACCGGCCATCGCGGCAGGCCCATAGCCATAATGACGTCTCTGTCGCGCGACGGCCAACTGCAGAACGGCATACTTCGCCGCTTCGGCTATGAGACCGTAAGAGGTTCCTCTTCGCGCGGAGGCGCCCGCGCGCTCATAGAAATGATATCCGCAATGCGGCGCGGCTGCTCGGCCGCTTTTGCCGCCGACGGCCCCCGCGGCCCCGCGCGCGAAGTCAAGCCGGGACTTGTGTATCTGGCCGCCAAAACCGGTGCGCCGATAGTGCCGATGAGAATTTTTTATTCGCGCGCCAAGTTGCTCGATAAGACGTGGGACAAATACCTCGTCCCGATGCCGTTTTCCGTGGTCTCGATAGTTTATGCCGACCCTGTTTTCGTAGACCCGCGCTCCTCGGATGAGGACATTGCGCTGATGTGCCGCCGCATAGCCGGTATAATGGAGGCGATTCAGCCGCCCGACGGTAAGTAGTTTGTCACGCCGGCGGTGTCGAATCTTTTTTTATGAATAAATCGCATTTGATTACGGCGCTGGGCAGAGTTTTGTCCACTAAAAAAGAATGTTCCGCCGCGGCGAACAGGGTCTTTGAAGAAATCGCGCGCGCGATATTGCGCGGCGAGCGCGTGACGATATCGGGCTTCGGGAGTTTTCAACCCTACATATCGCGCGCCCGCAGAGTCAAAGACCCCCGCACGGGAGCCGTCATTGATGTGCCGCCCAAAAGAAGGGTGCGTTTCGTTCCGTCGGGGGATTTGTTTTAAAGTCGCTCTATTCGCTATAATAGCACCGGCGTGACCGCGCATTTTTACCGGCGCAGATTCTCCCGGACAAACTGGTCGGGTCATTTCATTTCAGCGGTATGGAAAAGCTTTTCTTCGAGTCGGACAAAGAGTTTTATTCGATCGGCGAGGTCTCGAAGATCATCGGCCTGCCGTCGCATACTCTTCGTTACTGGGAGTCGGAGTTCGGCGCGCTGAGGCCGTTGCGCAGGGATTCGCGCCACCGGAAATACACTCTCAAAGATATAGACAAAATACGTAAAGTCCGGGAGTTGCTCTATAAAAAGAAATTCACCATAGAGGGCGCAAAGAAAGCGCTTCTGGAAAGCGAGAGGGAAAAGTCCCGTCAGCTCAATCTCGACATAGGGACTTCTTCGGCGGCAGCGTCGGCCTTAAAAGAAGTAAAAAAAGAGATAGAAGCCGTCCTCGCCCGTCTGAAAGAATAATGTTTCGGTGATATTCTCATCGGGTGGATGCCGGTGATTTTCTAAGTAAGTCGGGGCGTAGCTCAGTTGGCTAGAGCGCACGGTTCGGGACCGTGAGGCCGCTGGTTCAAGTCCAGTCGCCCCGAAATGTTTTTCCCGCCGGATATTCCCGCCTATTTATGAGAGAATCCATAGCCGCTTTTCTTAATTCCTTTCTTCCGCCGGAGATAACGACTCTTATCATAGCCGCCACGCCCGTGGTCGAACTGCGAGGGGCGTTGCCGCTGGCTCTGGGCGTTTTCGGATTCGGATTTTCCAAGGCATACGCCTTGAGCGTCGCCGGGAATCTTATCCCCGTGGCGCCGTTGTTACTGTTTCTTAATCATATTTCCGCGTGGCTTATGCGGTTTGACATCTTCAAAAAATTCTTCGACTGGTGGTTCGCGCGAACTCGCCGGCATTCCGATCTGGTGGAAAAATATGAGACGCTGGGGCTTATTCTTTTCGTGGCAATTCCTCTTCCTATGACAGGCGCCTGGTCCGGATGCGTGGCCGCCTACCTTCTGGGCATCAAGTTTGTTCACGCCATTACCGCCATAACCATAGGGGTGCTTGTGGCCGGTCTTATAGTCGGTTCGGCGTCTATGGGCGCGCTGAGTTTCTTCTGAGTAATCCATAAACATCAACAAAAGGCCACCGTCGACAAACGCCGGTGGTTATTCATTTCAAAACTATGTTTATACCCGCTACACGCCAGGAAATTGAAGCTCTGGGATGGGACAAGCCCGACATCATTCTTGTCACCGGAGACGCCTACATCGACAGCCCCCACACGGGTGTCGCCGTTATCGGCAAATGTCTGATGGCTGCGGGTTACAAAGTCGGCATAATCGCGCAGCCGAACGTTTCCGACGATACCGACATAAAACGGCTTGGCGAGCCGGCATTGTTTTGGGGCGTGACATCGGGCTGCGTCGACTCTATGGTCGCCAACTACACCGCCACCAAGAAAAAACGCAACGAGGACGATTTTACGCCCGGCCTTCAAAATGTCAGAAGGCCCGACCGCGCCGTCATAGCGTATTCAAATCTCATAAGGCGATATTTCAAAAACACAAAACCCATCGTTCTGGGCGGTATCGAGGCGAGCTTGCGGCGCATATCGCATTATGATTTTTGGGACGACGCGGTAAGAAAGTCGGTTTTGTTCGACGCTAAAGCGGATTTTCTGGTTTACGGTATGGGGGAGAAAGCCATAATCGAACTTGCCGGAAAACTTAAAAAAGGCGAGTCGCCGTCGGAGGTGAGGGGAATCTGTCACATCTCCAAGGGACCTGTGGACGGCTATATTATTCTTCCGTCGCACGATGAAGTGTCCCCCAAAACTCCCGAAGGCCGCGATAAATTCGCCGAAATGTTCGGCATCTTTTACGCCAATAACGAACCTCATTCGGCCAAGGGTCTTTGTCAGAAACAGGACACGAGATATATAGTCCAAAATCCTCCGCAATATGATTTAACCGTCGAAGAACTCGACGCAATCTACGCGCAGGATTACGAAAGAGACGTTCACCCGATTCACAAAAAAGAAGGCGCGGTAAGAGCGCTTGAAACGATAAAATTTTCCATTACCACTCACAGGGGATGTTACGGGGAATGTAATTTCTGCTCGGTGAGCGCGCATCAGGGCGCGGCCGTGACGTCCAGAAGCGCCGCGTCAATAATAGAGGAGGCGCGCAAAATTTCCGCCCTGCCGGATTTCAAAGGGTATATAACCGATGTCGGCGGACCCACCGCGAATATGTACGCCACGCATTGCAATAGGGCTGTCACGCGCGGCCGCTGCAAAGACAAAAGGTGCCTTTATCCGTCGATATGCGGTTCTCTGAAATTCGGCCACGGGGCGCAAATTAAACTTTTGTCGGAGTTAAGAGCCCTGCCCGGGATTAAAAAAGTTTTTGTGGCGTCCGGCATAAGGCACGATATGGCGCTGGCCGACAAGGAGCGCGGCGTGGAATATGTCGACGCGCTGGTGTCGCACCATGTTTCGGGACAGATGAAGATAGCCCCCGAACATACCGAGCCCGCCGTATTGAAACGGATGGGAAAGCCCGGACCGGAATACTTGAAGAACTTCAAGAAATTATTCGACGAACTCAATAAGCGCCGCGGTAAAAATCAGTTTCTTACGTATTATTTTATTGCCGCGCATCCCGGCTGTGGCATTTATGAGATGAAAAAATTAAAAGATTTTGCCGCAAGCGAGTTGAAAATGACTCCCGAGCAGATTCAGATATTCACTCCCACGCCTTCGACATACTCCACGCTGATGTACTATACGGGGAAAGATCCTTTTACGGGCGAGGAAATTTTTACGGAGCGTGACCCCGGCAAGCGCGGCGAGCAGAAGCAAGTCATTATTTACACGCGCCGAAGAGAACCTGTCCGGCGGGGCGGATCCTTCCGACGGAATAAATAAAAATCCTCGCCGTAACAACTTCGTAACAATTATTTTGTATAGATATACTTGGTTGTCATTGCGAGGAGTCAAGGGCTTGCCCTTGATGACGAAGCAATCTCGCTATTGTAAGATTGCTTCCTCGCGGAGTTTACCCCGCACTCTGATGCGGGGCTCCTCGCAATGACAATAAGCGGATATTACGCGCTAAAAAGCGAGCACAAAGAGGCCCTAATATGACAACGCTCCTTATCTATCTATCTATCTATCTATCTATCTATCTATCTATCTATCTATCTATCTATCTATCTATCTATCTATCTATCTATTCTATCTATCTATCTATCTATCTACTGTCTATCTTTTCCGCCGCCCCCGCTTCAAATCTCTAAAACCCCGTAGCCCCTCTCGTAAGACCCTTAATCCGCCGCCCCCAAACCGCAATAGTTTCAATTGTAACGGCCTTTCCGGCCTCTTTGGGCGGGTTTTGGGCCGATTCGAGACATCCGCCTATTCCCGCACAATCGCCGCCGTCCTTTTTATCCCTTTACTATTCGCCCTTTCCACTCCCCGACTTTTCGCCGCTTCCGTCTGGACCGAAACCACCGACACCGACTTCGCTGATGGTGTTTTCAATATGACGATGACTTCGGGCACAGGAACGGCCGCGCAATTAACCCTCTCGCCATTCGGAACAGGGGCGGACGGCTCCGTTACAATCTCCGCCACAAAAAATATCAATTCGGATATAATAAGTTCTGGCAGGGTTACTTATGCCGACGGAATAAACTACGCCGTCTCGGGTGTCTGGACAAGTTCGATAACCTGCTCCGCCGCGCCAAACGGAATTGTAACGGGCGACGAAATTATTTTGATAAACCAGCAGGGTGACGCGACAAACAACGGCAATGTCGGCAACTATGAGTTTTTCAGAATAGCGAGTGTGAGCGGCAATTTTCTGATTTTTACGTCGAGCATTACAAAAATCTACGGCGCGACGACAAACAATAACGTCCTCACCGGACAAAAAATCACCGCCCAGAGGGTGCCCAACTGGGGCAATGTAACGATAAGCGGCGCGGGCACGCAATTGACTTGTGCCGCGTGGGACGGAACGAAAGGCGGGATGGTCGTTTTCCGCTCGACTGGCACCGTTTCCGTCGGGGCCGGGGCGAGTGTTGATGTTAGCAGTTGTGGTTTCCGTGGTGGTGTTGCCGGAAGTAATGGCGCGGAAGACGCGCGTAATCCCAATATCACAACTGGTGGCGCGAATGGTTCGGGTGTCAATGGCGGTGGACCTGCCGGGACAGGTGCCGGTACCGGAGGCAATGGTGGTGCTTGTAATAATGGCCCAGTGGCTCCTGCTGGGACAGGTGGTCGAGGTGGTGGAGGTGGCGGCGCAAATACTGTCGCTGGAGGTGGTGGCGGCGCCAGACCTCATGATGCGGGGAGTAACTATTCAACAATTTCAAATATAACAATGGGTGGTGGTGCGGCTTGCGGAGGTGGTGCAGGCAGTGGGGGCGGGTCTGTAATATTAGGGAATCCCGGTTTTGCTAATGGCACGGGTGGGAGTTATCAAAGTGGCGGCGGCGCTGGAGGCAGTGGCGGTTCAGGCAATCGCGGTGGTGGAATTATTTTAATATATGCGTATCAAATTTCTGGTTCTGGCGTGATAAGTGCTAATGGAGGTATGGGTGGCGCCGGCGGTGGTGGCGGTGGTGGTAGAGAACAAAATGGTAACGTTCATGCCGGTGCTGGTGGCGGCGGTGGGGGTGGTAATGGCGGTGCCGGCGGGTCTATAATAGTTTTTTATCAAAATAATACCTTTAGCGGCACGTCAGCTGTTGCAAGTGGTACAGGCGGCGGAGCCGGTGGCGGAGGCGGTGCTGGTACAGGTGACAATGTCAGCAGTGGAGGCGGCGGAGGCGGTGGTGCAGGTAGTAACGGAGGCGGTGGTGGCGGCGGACAAAATGCTACTGGCGATGGTGGTGCCGGTGGCAATGCCGGGTGGGCTGGTTATAATTCTGCCGATGGTACTGGTCTTGGTGGTGCAGCCGGTGGTGGTGGTGGCTCAAGTGGCGCAGGAGGTGCAGCTAATAATGGCGGTTACGGGGCTGTTGCCTCTGGGGCAAATGCTTCCGGAATAAACGGTGGTGCTGGTGGAAATGGAACCTATGGTGGTGGAGGAGGTGGTGGTGGCAAGGGTGCAACTGGGACAAGTGGTTATAACAGTATCGCGTCCGCTGGCACAATTTATTATTCTCCCGCCACATACCGCTCGAATGTCTTTGACACCGCCTCAAAAACTGTCGTATCAAGCATCTCGTGGAACCCCGCCTCGCAACCCGCGGGCACAAACCTCGTCGTCGGAATCCGCGTATCGTCTTGGACATTCTCGGCAAACTCGTCCACTCCCACTTGGCTGAACATCTCAAACGGCCAAACACTTAATTGGCACGGACGTTACATTCAATATCAAAGCACATTCACGACGACGAATTCAACGACAACCCCCCGCCTTGAAGATATATCGGTAACCTATCGCGTGAAACCATGGCAGGAAAAATCGATAACACGAACTTCCTCCAATGCTTTCGGCTTCGGCGGGGGAGAAATCTGGGCTTGGGAAGTCCCCGTAAAATCAGGATCTGCTCTGACGATAACAGCATACATCCGTTACAATTCGGAGTATGGCGGTTCGACGACAAAACCGAAATTGACGCTCACCGGTCGAGGCATCACGCCGACAAGTATTTCCGCCACTGGTGCCGCCCAAGACGCATGGGAACTTCTAACCATAAACCCCGGCACTCCGTCACAAAACGCGACGCTCACCCTCAGGGCGGAAGGTTTTTCGACGAACCCTGGGGCTAAATTTTATATTGATGACATAAACGTATCGCAGTAGGGACAGGTCGCGACCTGTCCCTATGAAAATATCCATCGTAACAACTTCGTAACAGTTATTCTGTATAGATATTGACGAAAGCGAATTGGGCCTATTGCACATTGTAAATCGTAAAATCAAAACACTTGAAACGCGGGCTTTTATCTGCTACGTTGTGTCTTGTACGCTTGCACCGGAGGCGGTTATTTTGAAGCGGGTAAAAATTGACACTATCCGTATCCTGCCGGACGAACTCCAGACGTCCGCGCTTTCAGCTCTGTTTCGTCAGCCGCGTCCGTTTTCCGACGGAAGAACTTACACCGCGGCTAATTTTGTAATCGGCATCTATCCCCCCCCCCCCCCCCCCCCCCCACTAAAAATCTTGCAGGAACAATTTTTCCGACGATAAAACTTTTTTTCGACGGGGATGTCCGCGCATTTTTGCGGCCCGTCGATAAGCGGGGGGATTTATGTCCGTTATAGTTTTTACGGTGTCGCTGACGATATTTTTTATCGTCGGCTGGTTCGTAGTATCGCGTGTTGTAGCAAGTGTGAAAGCCCGAAAAAAACTTGAGTCCCAAAAAGATGAAATATGCGCGCAACTGATACAGGCCTCCCGTCTGGCGTGTGTGGGGGAATTGGCGGCGGGCTTGTCGCACGAGGTAGGTAATCTGCTTCAAACGATTCTGGGTAATACCGAGTTGATGATGCAAAACGGTTCCGGAGAATACCTTGTAACGATTAAAGAATCGGCCCTTGCCTCCAAAAAAATATTGTCGAACCTTATGGATTTTGCGCGTCAGCAAAAAATGAGTTTTGCTCCCGGCGACGTTCGCGACGTGCTTGAGGCGACCCTTAAAATCTACGCGCGGCAGCTTGAGTTTCAAAACATAAAAATCATAAGGGATTACGATGCGGCCCTGCCCGAACTTCGCATATCAGAAAGCTGCCTTCAGCAGGTTTTCTTAAACGCAATCCTCAACGCCCAAAGAGCGATGCCCAAAGGCGGCAAGCTTTTTATCACGATTCTGCGCGATGATCCGTGGGTCAATATCATATTCAAGGACACGGGTGTGGGAATAAAAAAAGAGAACTTGGGCGAATTATTTAAACCGTTTTTTACGACGTGGCACGACGGGCACGGTCTGGGTCTCGGAGTTTCAAACGATATAATCAAGCGGCACGGGGGAGAAATAAACATCTCTTCCGAGGGCGAGGGCCGAGGCGCCGAGGTCAAGATAAAACTCCCGTTGGTTTTTAAAGAACCTGCCGGTGATGCGTAAAATGCCGTCCCGATCATTCCCATCGTAACAACTTCGTAACAATTATTTTGTATAAATATCAGCGTCCGGACAGGGCACGCCGTATGGCTTTTATAAACCTAATTATGACGCCAAACACCCCCAAAAAGAGGCCTGATATGAAACACGCTCCTTATCTATCTATCTATCTATCTATCTATCTATCTGCTGTCTTTATGAGATAGTAAAAAGCGCTTTAAGCGCGTCAATCCCGAAACGAATCAAACCCAAACACCCGAAGCCGCCCGAAACTTCGGGATTTTTATTTTCAAAGAGATTATCAATCAGCCGTGCCGCCTCTGCCCTTGTCTTTTTCTCTTTACTTTTCTGCATTTTCACTTCCCCACTCTTCACCGCGCCTCTTGAAATCGACTACATGGAATACAACACGGATGCAAACGCTCAAAGCGCGTATGTGAGCAATTCTTCCGTTGTGGCGACGGGCGGAACGATAACGGAAGTCGGGGGTTACAGGATTCATACTTTTACTGCTTCGGGAACTTTTACGATGAATGTTTCGACGAATGTTGAGGTGCTTGTTGTGGCGGGGGGTGGGGGTGGTGGCAAGTACTGGTCTGCCGGTGGTGGTGGTGCAGGAGGTCTAATTTATAAATCAACTTTCGCTGTTGTCGCACAGGCGTATATTGTTACCGTTGGTAGTGCCGGTGCTGGCAGTAAAACATTTAATTCTGGACGTGGGAACGCTTACAACGGTGGCGATTCGGTTTTTAGCACATTAACTGCACTTGGCGGTGGATATGGAGCCAGTTATCCAAATGGTTATTTTGTAACCCCAGGGGGAAATGGTGGATCTGGCGGAGGGGCTGGGAAATTTGACTATGATACAAGTGGAGGTCCAGGCAGCGCAACTCAACCGGGTTCTTCGTCTGGTGGTTTTGGTAGTAACGGAGGAACCGCTGTAAATGCTGGTGGCGGCGGTGGTGGAGGTGCTGGTGCAGTAGGCGGTAACGGTGCTGCTAATGTAGGAGGAAATGGCGGTGCGGGATTGTCTTATTCAATTTCCGGCTCTGCTGTTTACTATGCCGGTGGTGGCGGAGGGGCTTCTTCTGCTGGCACTGCTGGGACTGGCGGGATTGGGGGAGGGGGCAATGGTGGGAATCAACCCACCGCTGGAAGCGATGGAACAGCAAACACTGGAGGTGGCGGTGGCGCAGGAGGCAATGGCACCGACGAAACAAGTCCCGCTGGCGGCGCCGGCGGCTCAGGTATCGTCATAATAAGATATCCCTCACCACTTCTGACATACTCCGAACCCACCATAAAAACCCAAGGCTCCTACGCAATAAAATCGTCAGCGCCAGTCACCACCTCCCTCAACAAAACCCTCACCAGAACAGTTTCTCCGACGATAAACCTCTCCGACAGAACACAAATCAAATTCGACATCCGCTCCACAAGAACCGGAAGCAATATCAAAATCGGCATCAGAGATTCGGGTGGCACAACGACCTACATCACCCCCAATATAACTTCCGCAAATAATTATCAGACGGTAGATTGGGACATCTCAGGCGTGAGCAACGCAAACAAAGACGCGATAGACAGAATAATAATCGAAATCGTCAATGCCGACGCATCGAACACTTTTTATCTCGATAATCTTTTTGCACGCTGGGCTCCGGACGCACCGACGATAAACCGTGTTACATCTTTGTCGCCCGACTCGATACAATGGGGTTGGACAGATAACTCATCCGGCGTTGACCAGGAAGACGAATTCAGAGTTTATTCTTCGACGGGCGGCCTGCTTGCAACGCGCACCGCCGACACGACTTTCTGGATAGAAACGGGCTTGAAGCGAAACAAAGAATACTCCCGATACATTCAAGCGTATAACACCGCAGGTTCATCAAACTCTGCGACGATAACCTGGCGCACGAAACCCGGCGCGTTTCAATCAAAATCCGCTCAAGGCCAGCCGACGAGAACCGGCCCCAACGCATTCGGCTTTGTCGGTGATGCCGTCTGGGAGTGGGACGTTCCGGTGAAATCCGGCTCGGCTCTGACGATAACCGCATACATCCGTTACAATTCGGAATATGGCGGCTCGACGACAAAACCGAAACTCACGCTTTCGGGCGTTGGCATATCACCGACAAGCATATCGGCGACATCATCCGCCGAAGACGCCTGGGAGTTATTGACGCTCAACCCCGGCACACCGTCACAAAACTCTATCCTCACACTTCGCGCCGAAGGATTCTCGACGAACACGGGGGCGAGGTTTTATATTGATGATATAAATATCAGTCAATAGCGGCCAGCTTTTATCTGCTCGATTTTTCTTGCCGTAACAACTTCGTAACAATTATTTTGTATCATCTACTTGCGTGACGGTTCTATGTAATAGCCGCGCGCAATGTCTCTCCAAAAATGTCTTAAACGGACGGATTTTAGATGATTACAAACGCGATATTAGGCCCCATACTGATAGGTGAAAACGTGACGACTTCCGGCGCGCTCCTTATCTATCTATCTATCTATCTATCTATCTATCTGCTGTCTATCTTTTACGCCGCTCCCGCTTCAAATCTCTAACATCCCGCTTCCCATCCTGTAAAACCCCTAAATCGCCGCTCCCAAACCGCTATAGTTTCAATTGTAACGACCTTTCCGGCCTCTTTGGGCGGTTTTTCGGACGATTAGATACATCTCGTCACCGCCCCTGCTTTTCTACCCCTCGCCATTCACAATTTAACATTTACGCCCTCCACATCACCCGCGCCCTTATTTTTACTATTCTCTACTCACTATTTACTATTCACACCCTCCTCGCTGACCCTGCGCTCACCCATCCTGGAATAATCTCTGTAGACCGCCTCATAGAACTTCAACAAAATCTCCGCCGCGATTTCATTTTGATAGATGTTGAACCGAAAATCGCCTATGCCCGCGAACACTTAGACGGCGCCGTAAATCTGCCTCTTGAAGAAATTGAAGTCCGCCATAAAGAACTCCCGAAAGACAAATTGATAATAACGTACTGTCACTGCGGCGGGGAATCAAGCCGCGCGAAACAAGCCGCTGACAAACTCGCTGGGCTTAACTTTAAAAAGGTCGCGTATCTCGGCGAACCCGCCTCGGCGTTTTTCGAATATAAAAAAGCCGGGCACCCTGTGGCGGTGAACCTTAATCGTTATATTGCGATAGAACAACTCACAACGGCCGCGGGCTCTCCGGTTTTTATTTCAACTGCGTCGGCGCCGCATATCTTGAAGCCGGTGTCGCCCAGAATAAATCCAGCCATTGTCTCTTGCGAAATCTTGTATTTCCGTATGAAAAACCACCCCGAAGAAGTCGGTAAAAACTTTATCGTCATTGACCTGCGCGAAAAAGAAGAATACGACGCGGGGCATATTCCGCGCGCGCAAAATATTCCGCTTGGGAAATTGCTGAGCAAAAACTCCGACGGACGATTCGTCTACGAGACGCTGCCAAAGGACAAGGAAATATTCGTCTATTGCGCGGGCGGTTACCGCAGTAAAATCGCCGCGCAGGAATTGCTCGAAGCCGGATACGATAAGGTTTACTCTCTCGACGGCGGGTTTACTCTGTGGAGGAAAAACAACTATGAAATTGAAAAATAGTATTCCGTGCCGGGCACTAAACTTTGTCGTCGCTCTTGTCTTTACTATTCTTTATTCACTATTTACTATACACTCTCTTTCCGCTGCGCCTCTCGAAATTGATTACATGGAATATAACACAGATGTAAACGCACAGGCGGCGTATGTGAGCAACTCTTCCGTTACTGCCACCGGCGGAACGATAACCGAGGTCGGTGGCTATCGCATTCATACTTTTACGAGCAACGGAACATTTACAGTTACTGCTGGTAGTGGAAATGTCGAAGTTCTTGTTGTTGCTGGTGGCGGGAGCGGTGGTGGTGCCGGCGGAGGCGGTGGGGGTGGTGTAATTTATAACACATCTTATGCAGTTAATGCGGGGACAATTACAGTAACAGTTGGCGCTGGCGGTGCTACAAAAACCGCAAACGGTGTAGGAAATAACGGCAATGATTCAGTATTTGGTTCCCTAACTGCTATCGGTGGTGGTGGTGGAGGATCTTATTCTATCGGTATCGGTTCTAACGGCGGTTCGGGTGGTGGTGGCGGTTCTTGTAATAGTGGGGGTGTAGTAATAACGCCTGGTAGCGGAACGGGTGGACAGGGTAATAGCGGTGGTAATGGAGATAACACATGTAGTCCTTACATCAGTGGTGGTGGAGGTGGGGCTGGAGCAGTTGGCGGTTCGGCATCGGTAAGTACATCAGGTAGTGGTGGGATTGGAATACAAAACAATATAGACGGTAATAATTATTACTACGGAGGTGGAGGTGGAGGAGGGTCGCAGGGCAACGGGAGAACTGCAGGTAATGGAGGGTTAGGTGGGGGAGGCGGTGGTGCTCACCTTTTCGTCACAGGAGCAGCTGGTATAGGCGGAGGTTCAGCGAGAAATGTAGGTGGAAATGGTCAGTATGTAAATTCTTACCCTCCGTGTGATGGTGGTGCGGGAGGGGCTAATACAGGCGGTGGTGGTGGAGGAATGGGTATCAGTGTCTCTAATGGCGGCTCCGGCGGCTCCGGCATTGTCATAGTAAGATACCCTATTCCATTTCTATCATACTCCGAAACCACCATAAAAACACAGGGCACCTACGCAATAAAATCATCCGCGCCCGTCACCACCTCCCTCAACAAAACCCTCACCAGAACCGTCTCGCCGACGATAAATCTCACCGACAGGACGATAATCAAGTTCGATATTCGTGCTACCCGCACCGGAAGCAACATCAAAATCGGCATCAGAGATTCAGGAGGCACGACGACTTACATCACACCCAATATAACTTCGGCAAACGTGTATCAGACGATAGATTGGGATATATCAGCCGTAAGCAACGCAAACAAAGACGCGCTCGACAGAATAATAATCGAGATAGTCAACGCCGACGCCTCAAATACTTTTTACATTGATAATCTTTTCGCTCCCGACATTCCGCCAAACGCTCCGACGATAAATCGCGCTGCCGCACTTTCCAACACCTCAATAGAATGGGGCTGGACAGATAACTCATCCGGCGCATCACAGGAAGACGAGTTCAGAGTTTATTCCTCGACGGGAGGCCTGCTCACAACGCGCACCGCCGACACGACTTTCTGGATAGAAACGGGACTCAAGCGCAACAAAGAATACTCCCGATACATCCAGGCGTATAACACGGCGGGGTCTTCCAACTCCGCAACAATAACCTGGCGCACAAAGCCCGGCGCTTTTCAATCAAAAGTTTCGCAAGGTCAGCCGACGAGAGCCGGCGCAAACGCCTTCGGATTCGTCGGAGACGCGGTTTGGGAGTGGGATGTTCCCGTAAAATCAGGCTCGGCTTTGACTATAACCACTTACATCCGTTACAATACGGAATACGGCGGCCCCACGACAAAACCGAAACTTACCTTATCGGGAAAAGGCATCTCCCCGACGAGCGTATCGGCAACATCATCCGCCGAAAATGCCTGGGAACTCTTGAACATAAACGCCGGCACACCGTCGCAAAACGCTACGCTTACATTGCGTGCCGAGGGGTTCTCCAATACACCAGGCGCTAAGTTTTATATCGACGATATAAATGTGAGCCAGTAGCGGGTGGCTTTTTTTGAGGTGCCACCTTTGTCGTAACAACTTCGTAACAATTATTTTGTATAAATATGACAAGCAGCGGGAGAAACGCCTTGAGAGCAAAAACGAGGTTCAACTATGAAAACTAACCGCATTACAGGCAAATCCGCAGGCACTTTTAGACCCCAAAACCCCGCCTCGATAAAGATAGCTCCTTATCTATCTATCTATCTATCTATCTATCTATCTGCTGTCTATTATTAACCCCCTCCGAAGTATTTAGCGCCTCCCAACTCACCCACACCACCAAAACCGACTGGCAAAATGGCATCTTAGTAAACGCCACTTGGTATCCTGAAACCCAACTCCAACTTGATTGGCAGGGTTCGACATTTACCACGCCCGGCCACTCCCCGTCCGAGATGTGGCTCGGCGGCTGGAAATATCGAAGAAAAATTACGATAAACAATTCTCTTGCTTACGGGCTTTCGGATTATCAGGTCTGGATTCCGACGAGTGCGTTTGGTAGCAATTGGACGCTAATCCGTTCCTCCGCACAACCAACAATGGCTGATTTTCGTTTCACGCCGTCAACGGCGGTCGTTTCACTGCCATATTGGATTGATTCCGACACAACTACTCCCAATGGTTTCCGTGTCAAAATATCCACACTCCCGGCGGGCAATAACACGATTTATATCTATTATGGAAATTCATCTGCCGTTGCGGGGAGTAGCGTAACCGCAGTTTGGGGCTCCGGTCTTGTGGGTTACTGGCCATTCGGTGAGGGTTCGGGAACGACTGCTAAAGACGCTTCGGGAAATAATAATAACGGAACTTTGACAAACAGTCCGACTTGGGTTAATGGGAAATACGGCACATCTTTGAATTTTAATGGGACGAATAATTATGTTAATGTGCCCGATGCCAATAGCTTAGATATTACAAATGCGATTACGGTTGAAGCATGGATAAACCCTGCTGTTTCCGGCAATTCTGCGTATAGAACTTTCCTTGCTAAGCGTAATGTCGGTGTAAATTATGAGCTATTCTTAAATAACGATGCAGGAGCAAATCAAGGGAGGTTGGGTTGGTATAGTGGAGCGGTAGTAATAAGTAATAACATACCCGCTATTGGAGTATGGACTCATACCGTAGCGACTGTTTCTGGAGGAACTAACTTAATAATGTACGTTAATGGGGTGCCTGTACATACTGCGACAATCGCTGCCATATCCGCGAATGCAGACCCGCTTACTATAGGAAGCATAGTAGGTCCCAGCGAATGTTTTAGCGGCATTATGGACGAAGTGCGCATTTACAATCGGACTTTAAGTGAAAGTGAAATCAAATCACATTACGCCCCCACCGAACCCACAATATCGTTGGTCGGGAGTGAAGAAGGCTTATTTTTCTCAACCGGAACATACCGCTTCGCCGTCATAGACACCGCATCAAAAGTCGTCATATCAAGCGTCTCGTGGAACCCCGCCTCTCAACCCGGCTCAACGAATATCTCCGTCGGAATCCGCATATCATCTTATTCGTTCTCGATAAACTCATCAACGCCTGCTTGGCTTGCCGTATCAAACGGGCAAAACCTGAATTTGCACGGGCGTTACATCCAATATCAAAGCACATTTACGACGACAAATTCAACGACAACACCCCGCCTCGAAGATATATCGGTAACTTACAGAGTAAAGCCCTGGCAGGAAAAATCGGTGACAAGAACCCCGCCAAACTCTTTCGGATTTGGCGGCGGAGAAATCTGGACTTGGGAAGTCCCCGTAAAATCGGGCTCACCGCTGACGATAACCGCATACATACGTTATAATTCAGAATACGGCGGCTCCGCGACAAAACCGAAACTCACGCTTTCGGGTGTGGGCATTTCACCGACGAGCATATCCGCCACCGGTGCGGCTGAGAACGCATGGGAACTCCTGACGATAAATCCCGGAACCCCGTCGCAAAACACCATTCTCACCCTTCGCGCGGAGGGTTTCTCGACGAATCCCGGCGCAAAATTCTATATCGACGACATAAATATCTCGCAGTAGGCGCTTAAACAATACACCTCTGTACCCCTACATACGTCATTCCCGAATGTTATTATCGGGAACCCATTATAATACATGGATTCCCGCTTTCGCGGGAATGACAATACGGATTTTTACTTAGTTACAGGCGGGGGCGAGGGGAACAAACAAAAAACTACTGATTTATTGAGATATCATCAATATAGAACTTCGCTCCCGGATTTGTCGAAAAACCCTCTGTCCGCAAAGTTAAAATACCGTCGGACGAGGGGGTTCCCGATAATTGTCTCTGCTCCCAGGAGTTTTCGGCGGAAGAAGTGGCCGAGATACTCTCGTTTATCCCAAGGCCAGATAAAGTCAGTTTGGGCTTGTCGTATGTCGCGCCGAGATATTCCGTATTGTAACGGATGTATGCCGATATTGTAACGGGTTGTCCGCCTTTTACCGGGAGTTGCCAAGTCCAGTCATCACCGCCATAAAAGCCGTTGGAATGATTACCGGTTCTGACGACGGATTTTTCTTTCCACGGTTTGGCGGGTTTGTACGTAATCGTTATATCCTCAAGCAGCGGGGTGGACGTGGTTACGCTCGTTGTGAACGTCGAGGCGTATTGAATATATCTTCCGACGATGCCCGGGTTTGAGCCGTTTGTTATTTGAGACCAAGCCGGTGTCGGAGAATCTGCCGCAAAACTTTCTCTTGAGGCGCGTATTGAGACGGCAAGATTTGTTCCCGCTGGTTGCGTCGACGGGTTCCACGAAATGCTCGATACCACTACTTTCGAGGCGGTGTCGAGAACATTGGATTTATAGGTGGCGGTAGAAAAATAAGTTAAAGTTAAATATCTCACTATTACGGTGCCGGAACCGCCGTTACCGCCGGCCACGCCTGGAGATGCGGATCCTCCACCGCCCCCGCCACCGGTATTAGAGGCCCCGGGATTGCCAACCACACCCGCGCCGCTTCCTCCGTTTCCTCCTCCACCCGCACCGCCGCTGCCACCCCCAATCGTCGTTCCCGAGCCGCCGCCTCCTCCTCGCGTAACGGCGACGCCGGTAATGGAACTTGAACGTCCTGCGCCACCATTACCACCGGCGTTACTGTTTGTTCCGGCTGCGCCAGCACCACCACCCCCACCGCCGCAGTAAGCCTGTTGCACCGGGCTGTTTCCTCCGGAGTTTCCATAGCCAGTTCCCCCGGGAGGGGACGTCTGGGTAGAAACGCCGCCAACTTTACCGCCGATGTAACCGGAACCACCTCCGGAGCCGCCGGAGTTTCCGTTTGACCCGCCTCCGCCACCCCCACCGCCTCCAATAGCAGTGACAAGCGAGCCAAATGTCGAGTTATCGCCGTTACCGGAGCTGGCGATGCCGCCGGCACCTACAGTAACCGTCTGTGGCTCAGCGACAACCAGCGTCCCCTCGATATATCCTCCGGCACCGCCTCCCGCCCCGGCATCCGCACCACCGGCGCCTCCACCTCCAATCACAAGATACTCAACATTCATAGTGCTATTTGGTGTGAATGTTCCGTTGCTCGTAAAGGTGTGAATGGTATATCCGCCTGAAGTTGTGATTGTTCCGCTCGTGGCTCGGGCTGTCGAAATCTTAATGTATGCCGCATCACCGGTGCCGACTATTGTTACTGATGATACAAGACCGTCACCGAAATCAGTATTCGATGTTTCCGTCCAAGTCGTCGCGGCATAGAGATTTTTCGCTCCGATCAGAATGACAAGAACGAACAAAAAGGCAATGGTGCTATGAAACAAAAAACCCGAAGCTTTTGGCGGCTTCAGGTGTTCGGGTTTGATTCGCTTCGAGACTACTGCGCGTAGAGCGCTTCGGACTATCTCATAAAGACAGCAGATAGATAGATAGATAGATAGATAGATAGATAAGGAGCGTGTTTCATTGTAGGCCTCTCTTTAGTCCCACCGCCGTGTGGCGGGATGGGTGCGATTTGGGTCAAAACCGGGTTTATAAAAGCCATACGGCGTACCTCATCCTGACATAGATGTTTATACAAAATAATTGTTACGAAGTTGTTACGGCGGGGAAAAATAAATGGTGCGTGGCCGAGCTGCCGATAACCGAGGCGGATTGTGAAAGGGTCGCCGCGGCCGACCACCCGTTTCTGTTGATTTGAACCCCCATCATAATTTTATACAATAACGCCGTAATACCGTTGGGAAACTCTTGAACCAACACATAAGCGGGGATTGATGGAACGCAATCTCAAATCGCCGGAGTATTATTGGGATATGTCAATATCCGGCAAACTTATAAAAGCCCGAAGCGGCCCTGCGCCGTTGAGGGTTTTTTTATTTATGACGGCTTGAATGGCCTAATGTAATTTGAAAGGAAGGTTGTGAATAAAAAATGTTTGAGCAAGCATTTAAAAATATCGACGACATTCTGCATAAAGACGCCGGTTGCAGCAGCGAACTTGATTATGTAGAGCAGACCTCTTGGATTCTCTTTCTGAAGTATCTGGATGATCTTGAGAAGGACAAGAAAATAGGGGCAAAGCTGACCGGTAAAACCTACTCGGGAATCATTGCCCCGGAGTATCGTTGGGAAGTTTGGGCCGTTCCTAAGGGGAAAGACGGTAAACTCGGCCACCACAAGGCACTTACCGGTGACGATTTAAAAGAATTTGTCGACCACAAGTTATTCCCCTACCTGAAAAAGTTTAAGGCCAATGCCGAAAGCGCCGACACCATCGAATATAAGATTGGCGAGATTTTTAACGAACTCAAAAACAAAATCCATAGCGGTTATAACCTCCGCGAAGTCATTAATTTGATCGACCAGTTGCGGTTCCGCTCCCATGCCGAAAAGCATGAGATGTCCCACTTGTATGAAGATAAAATCAAGAACATGGGCAACGCGGGCCGAAATGGCGGCGAGTATTACACGCCCCGGCCGCTCATCAAAACGATAGTGAAAGTCGTCGCCCCGGAAATCGGCGATAAAATATACGACGGTGCAGTAGGTTCGGCAGGTTTTTTGTGCGAAGCATTTGAATATCTCAAAATCAGCAGGAACCTAACCACTAAAGACGTCGGCACCTTACAGAAGAAAACATTCTACGGAAAGGAAAAGAAATCGCTCGCCTATATCATCGGCACGATGAATATGATTTTGCACGGTATAGAAGCACCTAATATCGTGCATACGAACACGCTGGCCGAAAATCTTGCCGATATTCAAGAGAAAGACCGTTATGATATCGTCCTTGCCAATCCGCCTTTTGGCGGCAAGGAACGATCCGAGGTACAGCAGAACTTCCCCATTAAAACAGGGGAGACCGCGTTTCTTTTCCTTCAACATTTTATTAAAATTTTGAAGGCAGGCGGTCGAGCGGGTGTTGTCATTAAGAACACCTTTCTTTCCAATACCGACAACGCTTCGGTTAGCTTGCGCAAACTTCTTTTGGAAAGTTGTAATTTGCACACGGTGCTTGATTTACCAGGGGGAACATTTACCGGCGCTGGTGTCAAAACCGTAGTGCTCTTTTTCGAAAAAGGCGTGCCGACGAGAAAGGTCTGGTTTTATCAGCTCAATCTTGACCGCAATCTCGGCAAGACAAACCCGCTGAACGAAAACGATCTGGCTGAGTTTGTAAAATTGCAGAAAACAAAAGCGGACTCGGAAAACTCTTGGACGGTGAAAGTTGCCGATGTTGATACCGCCACCTACGACCTGTCTGTGAAAAACCCGAATAAAAAGACTGGACCCGCGCTCCGTGACCCGCAAGACATTTTAGATGAAATGAAAAGATTGGATGGGGAAAGCTCAAAAACAATGAAAGACATAGGAGAATTAATATGAAGAGTAATTTAGCAATCTTTGAAAATTTCAAAATCCGCAGGATTTACGATGAAAAAAACGAAACATGGTATTTTTCCGTTATAGATATTGTGCAGGTTTTAATACAACAGACGAATTATCAAGTTGCAAGAAATTATTGGAAAGTCCTAAAAAATCGCTTAAATAAAGAAGGAAGTGAAGTGGTTACAAAATGTAACCGGTTGAAATTATCCGCAGAAGATGGAAAAATGCGATTTACCGATGTTGCCAATCCTGAAACGCTCTTGCGTCTTATTCAGTCTGTCCCAAGCCCCAAGGCAGAACCTATCAAGATATGGCTTGCCAAGGTAGGATATGAAAGAATGCAGGAAATGGCTGACCCCGAAAAATCCCTTAATCGCGCAAGGGAAAACTGGCAGAAGCACGGACGAAGCGGAAAATGGATTCAACAACGAATGATGGGGCAGGAAACCCGCAATAAATTAACTGATTATTGGAGTAAACACGAGATAACCAAAGAAAAAGAATATGCAGTACTAACAAACATTATTCACCAGGAATGGGCTGATGTTACTGTAAAAGAACATAAAAAAGCAAAAGGGTTAAAAACTCAAAACCTGCGTGACCATATGACCGAAGCGGAACTTATTTTTACCGCTTTGGCAGAATTGTCCACAAGGCAGATAGCCGAAACCGCAGAGGCAAAGGGGATGACGGAAAACAAGATTGCCGGAATAAAAGGCGGTGGTATTGCCAAAAAAGCGCGGCTGGAACTGGAAGAAAAAACGGGGAAGCGGGTTGTTTCCGGTGAAAATTATTTACCTCCTCAAAAATCCCAGAAAAAATTGAATGACGGGGAAAAATGAAATTGGCGGTAAGGGATCCGAGCAAATGTGGGGAAATATCGCTGAAGGAGCCGAAGGATATTTTGGAGGGAATGAGGCGATTGGCTGGTGAAAGCAAAAAACATTTAATGCTATTGAAAAAATTTCTGTGATTGTTTAATTTTAGAGGGAATTATGGGAAAAAGTAATTTAATAGACATAACCCCCCAAATATTAACTTGGGCGCGGGAAGAAATGCAGATAAAAGCCAATGATGTTGCTTTTGAATTGCAAATTAATCCTGAAACTTATAACAAGTGGGAAAATAGTGGGAAGGATATTCCATTCGCAGATTTAAAAATATTAGCAAAGATTTTTAAAAGACAATTATCCTGTTTTTTTCTACCGGATGTTCCAAAAAAATCAAGAAGACCTACTGACCATAGAAATCTGAACATTTTTAGTTCTCACTTATCATACGAGACATCTCTTGCTATTCGTCGAGTTAGTAGGTATAAAACATTGTTAGGAGAGCTTAATAAACAAAGTTACTATAGTAAAAAATATCAATGGCTTGAATATTTAAGAGCAGAATTTCCACAAGCCAGAAGGATTGATAATGAAAATATTGCAGAGTGGATTAGAAATCAAATGGGCTTCTCTATAGAAGATCAGTTAAAAACAAATAGTCCTTCCGATGCCTATATCTTATTGAGAAACTTAATAGAAGATAAATTAGGCATTCCTATTTTCCAGTTTAAAATGCCCATAGAAGAAATTCAAGGATTTTGTTATGCGGAAGCAATGCCATATTGTATTGTAGTTAATAGTATCCATCACGCTCCAACGGGAAAGCTTTTCACACTAATACATGAACTGGGGCACGTTCTTAAAAACCAATCCTCTATTTGTTATCCTGAAAAAGTGGACAAAAGCGAAAACCTTGAACTTGAGTGCAATTCTTTTGCAGGCAGTTTGTTGGTCCCTGCTAAAGTCGTAACTTTCATAGATACATGTGATGGAATCTACAAAAAGGCAAGAACTCTGAAAATAAGTAGCGAGGTCTATCTTCGTAGAATGCAAACATTGAAACTTATTCCTGATAATCTATTTTTCCAGTTACTTGGGGAGATTCACTCAAAAGTCACAAAGCCTGTGCAAGGTTTTGCTATTCTAACCCAAGTACAGAAAAGTATAAATTCAAGAGGCCGCCATCTATTTAATGTGGTTGTCGAAGCTTCAAAATATAATCGGATTTCTTATAGTAATGCATCTGATATTTTAGGATTAAAAATAAATCATTTTATTAATCTATAGAAAATGAACAATCGTTTAACAGATGTGAAATATTATATAGACACAAGTGCATTGATAAGAACATTCAGGTTTTATCCACAATCATTAATAGCACCTATTTGGGGGAAACTCGAAGCAATGTTTAAATCAGGACAATTGGCTTCTCATCGGTTCGTTTACGAGGAAATTACTACCGCTGCGAAAAGTCCGGATATCTTATCCAAAAGTATTACGCCACTTAAAGAGTATTTTAAAACACAAACATACAGCCAAACGAAAATAGTAGCAGATATTATTAGTAAATTCCCTGGATTAATTGACCCAAATCAAGAAAAGGAAGAAGCAGATCCATGGTTGATTGCTATTGCAATAATGGAGAAAATTAAAAATATTGCTAAAGATATTTGTGTGGTCAGCGAAGAAAGTGAGAGGAAACCTAATAAAATTCCAGCTGTTTGTAAGCATTATAAAATAGAACATCTGAACTTGGAAAGATTTTATCTGAAAATCGGGTTAGATTTTAAAGTGATATTTAAATAGTATGAAAACCAACTGGCAAACAAAAAAACTTGGCGAGGTTTGTGATGTTTTGGATAATAAGCGAAAACCGATTACAAAAAGGAACCGTGTTGCAGGCAAGTATCCATATTATGGAGCAACTGGAATTTTGGATTATGTCGGCGATTATATTTTTGATGAGAAGTTAGTTTTAATCGGAGAGGATGGTGCAAAATGGGAATCGGGAGAAAGCACTGCATTTATTGCCAACGGAAAATATTGGGTAAATAATCATGCACATGTAATAAGACCACATAGAGATATTATTTTAGATAATTGGATTGTTTTTTCTTTTATTTAACAGATCTAACGAAACATACAACAGGACTGACAGTTCCAAAGTTAAATCAAGCAAATCTAAGAAATATTCAAATTCCTCTCCTGCCTCTTTCTGAACAAAAGCGGATTGTTAAAGTTTGGTGATTATAAACGATTTGGCACTAAATTCGTGATGTAAGACATAAGCAACTCGAACAGCGGCTCATGTCTATGAT